>NZ_CP111041.1:300000-557465 GCF_026248685.1 Haladaptatus caseinilyticus
AGCGCACGGGAGTCGAGATGACGCCTGGTTGCCGGAGTATGTGGAGAGACGACTGCATGAACAGTATCAATTCGGCTCTCGGCGAGAGCGGCGCAGACGTGGTCTCCCATCGGGGAACCGTCGATTTCGAACAGGGGCTTCTCGACTGATGCGGCGAGTCGCGTTCCTTTGCCACCACACATCAAAAGAGCGTCCACGTGACCACCCCCATCTGAAGTGCGATCAGTCGGGAGAGTTCGTTTGTAGCCCCGAATACGTCACCGCTGACACCGCCGAGCCACGACCGCGCCCACTGACCGACGACGGCAGTAGTGAGCAGACTGGCACTCATCATTACGATACCCACCAGTGGGGACCCCGAAAAAGCTAGCGCTGGAACCGAGACGATGACCGCGATAACAAATCCCCGTGGAGTCTGGTCCAGTAGTTGTGACCCCAGTCCCTCGTGTGCGGGCGATCCGAACGCGGCCAATCCCGCCATCCCCAGTTTCGCGCTCACTTCCGCGGTGACCACGATGACGACGATGGCTTCGAGTGGAAGCCCGACTAACCCGACCGCGGCAAGCGAAAGTCCAGCGATGAGGAGGGCGACGGCGAGTAGGGCACCGACACCGACATCCGTATCTTTCATCACCGCATGGCGTTTCTCCGCACCGTGTACTGCGGCTGCGTCACCGAGGTCGGCCAGTCCGTCGACGTGATTGATGCCTGTAACCCCATACACGGTCGCGAGGAACAATGTGGCATTGATGGACGCGGGAAGGGGGAGCAAGAGCGGAACGGCAAGGAACACCCCGATAACATATCCCGCCAAGGGAAATGCAATCGAACTGCGTCGAAACGCCTCCCATGCACTTTCGTCGTGTCCTACCGGAAGCCGGCTCAAAAATCCGAGCGCACCGCGAACCGCCGTTAGAACCATGCAATCACCGCCGTGAGGATGTACGCGAGAAAGCTCGCCCGTCGAACGATACGCACTCCTTTTCCCACATCAGCAGTGGCCGGGAGCTGTGCCCGGGGATTGAGCGTGTAAACGCCCGACTTTTCGAAACGGGTGTCGAGTGCCGCAGCGAGGGTCGCCATCGGCCAGCCGGAGTTCGGCGAGGGGGGTTCGTGGGCCCACGAACGGGCATCTGAAAGGTAACCCGTTCCGAGACTGACGACCGCGATGAGTACGGCACTGATTCGTGCTGGAATCCACATCACCGCATCGTCGAGTCTTGCGCTCGCCCACCCGACAGGTTTCGACCGATAGCCCAACATGGAGTCGAGCGTGTTGATTGCCTTGACCCACGTTGCCGCAGCGGCGGCCAACGGAAGCGAAATGGGTGCACAGATGGCGAAGGCAAACAGAGGTGCAACGAGGCCATCGGCCAAATTCTCGGAAAGGCTTTCAGCGACTGCGCTTCGAATTTCTCCCGGCGAGAGTGATGATGCGTCGCGACCCGCAAGCGCTCGTACCTCCTTCCGAGCGGTCACGATATTCGTCTCGGTCAATTCCGTCACGTCCGTCGCAGTTTCGAGAAGCATTCGTAGGCTCGTCGTCGTGAACAGTACGATGCCAGCGAAAACGGAAGCAACGAGGGGGTGCACTGTAAGGGCTATCTGAACCACGATACCGATACCGATAGCAGCTATCGCAGGCAAACCTAACGCGATTAGCAGGCCAGTCTGTCGAGGGGCCGACCATTCGCGGTCAGTCACAGCGATCATTTTCCCAAACCAGACGACAGGATGCACCCGCGTCGGTGGTTCCTTGAAGAACCAATCTAACAAGAACGCGATCGCAACCGAAAGAACGCCATAGAAAGTCATTCGGAGCACTCCATTTCCCTCGAAACGTCGCTCAGCGTACTATCATCGAGTAGAATCGCGGTGGCCCCCGCGTCGGTTGCCCCACCATCCGTTTCTGGATCGTCACCGATGTGCGTGAGTTCCGAAAGTGGAACGCCGAGTCGATCAGAGATTTCGCGAAACGCACGCACATCCGGTTTCCTCCATCCACACTCGACACTACTGACGACTGCATCGAAGGCATCCGGATCAAGCCCCGACTGGGAAAGGGTACGTTGTACGAGTCCCGGGACACTACAATTCGAGAGAATCCCGATCGGTCCACACCGTTCAGCGACGGTAACAGCAGTGTGTGCCCCCTCCCGAGTCCGAATCGGGGTGTCGAACGCATCGAGGAGTGCCGCTCGAACGACGGGGCGTGAGACGTCTCTGTCGCGACTCTCTAGTCCCGTTTTCACGTGGTCGACAAGCGAGAGTTCTGCACCCGGGGGAACATCGAGATGAGGGGTTGTATAGACATGCTCCCAGTCAGACGGGACGGAAACAGCTCGCTCGGAGAGTGCAGTCGCAACAGCCCCCGCAGGGTGATCTGGCGGTGCGACTTCGACGAGCGTACCGAAGAGGTCGAACGAAACTGCCACGACTGAACGATATGGAGACCATCTATTTGAATGCGGAGGAACTCCCCCGACTTTGAGAACACCTCGATCGGTCATCTCCCGCGCCTATTTTCAAATGAGAATTTCTCACTCAGTTTCTGCTATCTGGGCTCGATAACTCCGAGACGAGACGGTCGACGACCTCCTCGAATAGGAACGAACAATACAAGGAAGGAAAAAGTGGGCTGTCCAAGGCCGTCAAGACCGTCACCAGTGGCTCAAAGGATCCGAAGAACGACGAGCGATTTGTGTGGTATGATTCGGGGCAGTTCTGGCCCGCTGGTTCGCACTCACAAGAACGACGGCATCAGGAGATGCAAAAGATGGGCAAGTGTTCTGAACAATGATCTGGGATAGCTGTCCTTTTGATCAATAAATTTACGAATCGAGTGCTGAACACGGAGGGGATAATGGGCAAACGGTCATTGCTTGTTCCAATCCATCAACGACGGACTATTCAATAGATTAAGTTGCAGATCGGCTAAGGAGTTGCATAGTACCCTTGCACTTCGAAGGTAGCTGAGTGTTTTTGAGCTCATACCATGAAGAGGTGGTTCAAATCACCAGCCCATCCCGGGATTCTCGGCGGCTTGCCGAACCCATGAAGCAACCTGCTCATCGTCTAGCGTATCTGTTTCCTTCAAATCTAGGGCCTGTCGTTCCGGAGCCGTCCCGCTCAGCGGCGCTGGCTCAAGGTGCGTTTCACACACAAATGACAGTTTCACGTGTTTCGAGAACGCACTGAATGACGCAAACCATCCCTGATTCTTGACACCATAGAACGGCTGGTGATACTTCACGGCGGGGCGTACATCGGGTACTTCGCGGTGGATAATCTCGTCGAATTGTGTCGCGACGTCCCTCTTCCACCCCGGTAACGCTGCAATGTAGGCCTCCACCGCTGTCGATCCATCAGCATCATCCTTCCTTCGCATCGCCTGATATCGTTTTTGCCGTCCCTCCCATTCCTCCTGTGTCGGAACCTGCTCCGACAGCACGATTTTTCCGAAGTCCTCGTCCACGATGGTTTTCTTTCCCTCACGTCCCGACATTGCAGTCACGACTACGATCGAGTCTGACTCTTTGGGTCCTGAAAACAGGTCGAAGTCCACCCGCAACGTCGCTCCTCGCCAGTGACGAGCGAAGCCTACCCAGCCGTCGGGATGATCGTCCCGGATGTCTTGCTCGACTCGGAAAAGTCCCATCAAGGCCGGAATAACGTCAGCACCCCATTGGAGCCCCCTCTCGAGATCCGTGAAACGAACTCCCTCGTCGTGGGAGGACTGATAATAGGGTGCTCGGATTGCTTTATTCGCCATCACGAGGTCGGAGACCTGCTGGGTCGTAAGTGGGGTGGACACGCTCATAATCACGTCCCATATGTGGTATGGGATTATCAATATTTCCACAAGATGTGGGTATCGATCAATCCGTAGCGATCCGTTGTACGAGATACGTACCTTAGCGCTCATTATCGACTCGATGAATTCGGGAGTTTAGTGTTGGTGACAAGGTATAGATGTTCACTTTCGGTCCTCTAGGCGAGCGTTTTTCCTCCTGAACGGCTTCGATAGAGACGAGGAAACAATGATTGAAAAACTCCGGCTCACAACCCGCATTGTTAGCGACCAAGACGAAGCACTGAACTTTTACACCGAGAAGCTCGGCTTAATAAAGAAAGCAGACGAGACGTTTGGCCCCGACGACCAGCGTTGGGTTACTGTCGCAGCCGAACAGGACGACACTGTAGAAATCGTTCTCGAACCAATTGACTGGTTTGAGGGTGAAGAAGCTGATCGGCGCTCTGCAATGATCGGGGAGCAACCAGCACTCGCCTTTACTGTGGATGATTGTCAATCTACGTATGAAACACTGCGTGAACAGGGAATCGAATTCACATCCGAGCCAACAGAACAGCCCTACGGAATCGAAGCTATTGCAACAGACCTCTATGGAAATGGGATCGTCCTTGTCGAACATCCCTCAGATGCAGAGACGATATAATACCACAATTTTTGGAGTAAGCAGTCGACTTCTCGACACACCCTATACGTTAATACTACGGCTATATTCCTGGACTCGGTAACCGCTAGAATTCACAATAAGGAAACGGAATTCGTTCCGAGACCGGACGTTAGCTGTTGGCGAGTGCCCAATCTGGTATTGCTGAATAATCTTCGACTGGTTCTGAACCGACGAGTCAGCGGTTGAACGCAGTCTTCCAATTACTGTTAGGGATGATGTGATTGGTATATAAACAGTATTCAGCTGGCTACATTTGCTCCAACCAATCTATGACGAGCCAGCCATCCCCGATTTTGATTGTACAACAACCGAATCGCCGTCCGATCGAGACGAGAGGTGCTCGACTACGTGTTTGGCATCTCGGCCGACCCCACAAAGTATCTCCGACGATGCAGCGTATAGGAACAACAGCCCGACGAAATACAATCCCGGTTCGTCCGCCACGATACCCCGATAGTGGTTCGGCTCCATCGGATCGTCACCCTCGAAGATCGAGAGGTCAATCCAGGAGAAGTCAGGACGATATCCCGTGGACCAGATGATGTTCTCAACTTCTAACACGTGGTCATCTCCGATCAGAGGCAGGCCGTCTCGTACCCCAACCGTTCTCGGGACACGTTCGATACCCGCCGCGACCAAATCTTCGGGTTTGGTCCGCACTAGAATGGTGCCCTGGGAGAGAAACTTCGGTCGTACCTTCCGGCCGATGGGCGTGTCCATGGTCAAGACGCGGTGGAAGAGGAACCGCAGCACAAATGGAACACCGAAGTGCCGTCCCACGAATGAGTCAATGTGGAACGGGACGTGTCCAACGTCCCGTCCGGACAGCCAAGTGGAGTGATCATTCACCGCCTCTAAGGCGATTTCGGCACCTGAGTTACCCGCACCCACGACCAGAACTCCCCCATCTTGCAACTGGCTGGGGTTACGATATTCACTGGAATGCAACTGGATGATGTCTGAATTCAACTCTTTAGCGAAGTCTGGCACCAGGGGAACCTGGTGTGTCGCCATAGCCACCACTACATTATCGGCAAGGAAGTGTCGCTCGCCCGCCTCAACAACGAATCTGCCCTCTTCTTTCGTGAGATGATCAACTCTGACGCCCAGCTCGACCGGCAGCTCAAATCGTTTCGCATACGCTTCTAAATAGTCGGCCATCTCGTCTTTGGTGGGGAACGCATCCGGTGGGCCCGGGAAGGACATACCGGGAAGGCCGCTGTAGCGGGCGGGGGTAAACAGCCGTAGTGAGTCCCACCGGTTTCGCCAAGCGTCTCCAATTCGCGTGCCTGCATCGAGGATAACGAAGTCGATCGCCTTCTTCTTCAGATAGTATCCGGTTACCAGTCCGGCTTGGCCCCACCAATAACGACGGTGTTATAACTCTCAGTCATGGCTTCACTTCCTTGGATATCGCTGTCGACCGGTGTTGGTAGATTTCGTCGGAAAAGGAAACCGCAGTTAGTGCTGTGGCCCCTACGGTGGCTCGTTCTCGTTTGCATGCCCACACAGCCACACGTGGTTCATCGACGGTCATGTTTCCTCGAATTCCTATACGCCCACCAGCAACATATAAATGTCTTGTGAAATATTTCACCCCGTGAAGATAGCGAACTTCGCCACACGTACTTGAAGGCGTTCACTGTCCTCTGGACATCAATGTTCGCCATCGTGGTCGCCGTGGGTGTATTATCTCCGTCGGTGTCTGGGTTTGACTACGTGCGGGTGAACTACCCACGCGAATGCAACGAGTAGGCGATCAGTAAAACGCCGAGGAACTGAAACAGCCGCGTGATGAGTGTGAGCAATTGTTGATACTGCAGAGCGAGGTAGCCCTCCCGAAGTAGCAATGAGCCGACAAAGGCGATACTGAACGCAACAGCCGTGAGAAAAAACAGGCCGATGGAGAGCGCTTGCATCGTTCGGCTATCGTGGCGACGATACCCACGGTAGGCTTGATATCCTACATATCCGCCGACGAGTGTCGATCCGATGGCGAGCGCGATGATAATCCAGTCAACAACGGCGGCCATAGGTGCCATTTCAGAGATCCTCCCACATTTTCTTGAAGCGGTCGGCGGTGTCGCTCTCCCGTTCACCGGGGAACGATTCGTCTGTACGCGTCACAACTGCCTCGAAAGATCCGGTGTCCAACTCGAGACAGACCTCCGATAACGTAGCCGTATAAACGCTATAGTGGTTGTTGTCGGTTCGAATCTTGGTCTGTTCTTCGAGGAGCCCAAATGCTTGTAATCGGTCCACTCGGCGGTAGACCGTCGGTGGAGACATCTCACATTCGTCGGCGAGCTGTTGTGCGGACATTGGTTTGATACTTGTTGCTGCGAGGATATCTCGGGCGTACTCGTCACTGAGGACGTCAAGAAGCTTACCCAGCGCAGGATCCTCACTCACGTTTCGGTCGAAAGATTGCCTGTCGGTGTAAAAGACCCATGGATTTTAAACGTGAAAGGTCGCGGCGATCGATTTCGCGAGTATGGCAGGGTGGTATCGTGCTACTGTGGGAGGGCACGTGCGTCAGCGGTAACCGCGATGGGAGGTCTCGTGCTGTCAGAGGCCACATTACCATACTACCAGTGTGGGAGCACGTTGTTTGATCGTTGGATCCCATCGCATTTCGATGGACGAACCGGTGGATAATATAAAAGTAGGGCGAGTTTCTGACCCAGAAATTCGCGTGGTATCAGGCTGGACAGCCGACCGACTGGCCAACTTCGATCATACGATCCGTTTTGACACCTGTTCCCCGGACGGTGTAGCCGTAGCCATTGCAGTTCCACGAGAGTGAGGTGGTCGGCCCGTAGTCGAAGGTTGCCGGTTGGCCGTTGAGCGTCACGTCTTGCTCGTCGGGATCGATGTTGAGGGTGTAGTTAAACTTCGCGACCGTGAGCTCGCGACCGTTAGCGGCGTAACGGAGTCCGACCCCGCTGATACGGCCGGTCGTTCGTGTCGCGTACACCAGTTCAAACGCGGATGGAACAGTCGGATCGGGCACCGAGATCGAACTCTGTGCCTTCAGGTTGGCTCGGCGTCGATACCACTCCGTTTCTGGCGTGTCCGGCCGCTTGACTGACGTATCTGTGCCTATCTCGGGGCGAAACGCGTCCGCCGAGACTTGTGGGTTGATGGTTACGTTCGTGTAGGTCGTTGTTACTGATTGCTGGGTACCGTCGGTGTTCCATGCCGTCTGCTTACGCAGTGGATAGAATCGTTCGGTGTCAACCCACAGCCGTTGTCGGTAGTGAGCGTCGCTCTGATTGGTTTTGGGAGTGATATCGAGTACGTACGCGTCGTGCTTGCCAACAGTATCGGTTTCCACGAACTCAACGGTGAAACTACGGTTCGCGTCCATTTGAGGGGCAGTGCCAGAGTGTCGAGGTAAGACAGGTAACGGCGACACGCCGATAGATTGTGGCCGACCCATGTCGTCAGTCAACCCTGCGGCCGCGACGAGCTGTTGGATTCTGACAGCCATTTGGGAATCAGCCGGTGGACCCGTCAACTCGATTTCGGTCACAGCGTTTTGGTCAGTATCGTGGAGCCAGAGCGTCGACCCGTTCGAAACTTGCAGGTCGTACTGTCGATTCGACGTGTTCCGAAAGCGGATCCGTTTCCGGTCAGTACCGGGGACGAGCATGACAGTAGCGACGTTTCGAGATGCGATGGAACCATTAGTTCGCATCGTTACTGTCTGCGTTCCGGTGAGCGCGTTGATGGATCGGTAGCGCTCAGTCACATTGGCGTCAATCGAGGGGGTCGGGTCCTCCGTCGTACCCCCCGTTGCCCAGAAGATTGCTGGAAGCGTGACGCCAAGGAGCAACAGTACGACGAGTATGTGTCGGTTGAATCGGAATATTGGATGTGTCATATTTATAGTATTGTGAGTAGACGTTTAATTATGTATGGATAACCGGTAGAGAGATACGTCCGGATGTTCAGCATCTGGTTTCTCATGGCCACGTCATCATCAATAACATTGTGATACAGCTATTGGATTCAACGACGGACGCTTTCCGATAAAGCGGATCGTGAGGTTCTTCGAACGACTGCTGTACTGTGCGTAGGAACCGTGCCGAGACTCTCAAAAGAGGGCGATCGATATCTTTCCACAACGGAAAAAGGATTTCACACGATGACCCTTTTAAAGAACTGAATCAGGGTTCGCCTTTGTTAGTATCGCCAATTCCACGAACTGATGGCCAGTACGTGTCCGAACCACGTCCACTACAACACATCCTACAAGCATATAGCCGGCATCAAAACACGACCGATGACGGGATACTCAATTCTTTCTCGTCGGAGACCGAAAACGATGCAGAACCGGACGACTGCGGCTGCGACGGCCGCAGTGGCTTTCCGTACCCGATTGATGATTACTCCCCGGTTTAGCGATCATCGACGAGACTACGCTTTTCCTTCAGTAGTCCGTTCTTACAGCATATGGGCGATACGTGTACGTACTGTGAGAGTGATGTGAATGCGCATGAGCCCGTTTTTGTCGACGAGGAACGAGGGGGAGAACGAACCACTGTCGGACAGTTCTGTAATTATGCGTGTTTGGCCCGGTACATCGAGGAGAACGAACTCGAAACTGGCACCTGCTGTCGACTTGATTTCACCTAGCCACAGATGTTGTATCTTGGTTCAGTGACCGACGATACCTCTATGTATCAATCACCCTGCTTATCTGGGTGCAAATGCAGACTGTACTAACACGAGTTCGTTAATTTTATTTCACAATTTCATATAGTGGCCAAAACCTATCTAATGCTTCCGCTGGTAGCTTTCGTTCCACCCATGACCGACCAACCCCGCACCAGCCGACGCACCGCACTCAAGCTCACGGGCAGTGCCCTCACAACGACAGCTCTTGCTGGCTGTACTGGCAGTTTACCCGGCAGTGATGATGGCAAACAAGAGGGCGGTTCGAAGAATAAGAAAAAAGGAAAGGAGATCCGCTTAGGGGCGGAGCAAAGTGGTTGGAAAGGCCGTGCCCCAAAGTCCATCAAAGGCAAGAAAAACCCGACGCTGACGCTCAAACCCGGGCAGAAGTACACGCTCACGTGGGAGAATCTGGACGGCAAAGAACACGAACTCTACATCGTCAACAAAGAGGACAAACCGGTCGTCAAAAGCGAAGATGCCGAAGAGAAAGGAAAAACGGTGAGTACGACCTTCACCGCCTCGAAAAAGATGACCCAATACTACTGCGAATACCACCCCCAATCGATGCGTGGGGACATAAAACTCCAGCAAAAATAAATATCGATTGTCGATCACCAACCCTAAACTACCGTTTTCGTCCCTTTTATAGTCGCTTTCTACGGCCCTGCAACAACGAGATTCCGCTTGCACTCACATGGGACGTATGCGAGTAGCGCGAATAGGTACATTCAACTCGACCGGTCGCTCGTTAGACGGACACCTTCGACACGAAACGGTACTGCGAACGATTCAGATCGCAGAATAGGTAGGCGGTTCGTGAGGACTGGGATAAACGACCTGCGCGTTACCAACAGGTAAAGGCCGTCAAACACACACTGAGAGTACAGTTTCGGCGACTACAGATGACCTTTCGTAAGTATTCGAGTTTGTCGGGAGATCCTCGGCAAGAATGTCCTTCGGGGATCGGTCAGAGACTCACTTACGTCCTTTCTACGTAGCGGAGACGATCGTAGGGGATATATCCGACAATCTCATTTTCCTCGTTACGCAGCTGTAAACCGTTATCCCCTTCTTTTATATTGTGACACTCTATCTCCTTGTTATCTGTCGTAATCGCTACTAACTTTCCCATGGATCAAGAGGCGAGTTCAGAGCTATTGAAGGTTTTCAGCATGTAATTCTCTGCTACACGATGGTTCAGGATTGGCTCCGACAGTTGAGACAACTGCATAGATCGGTCTGTTCTAGTGGTCCTTTCTCCATCGTCAAGCACCACATAACAATACCCGAAACACGCATTAGAAAAACTGCGAGCGTCGCACTACACTAGTCAGGTCACCATGTCATGCGACGCTCGAGCATCGTCAAAAACAAACGCCGTGTCTGATGCCCAACATCCATGCGTGGTTATACCATACACCACGCACCGTTTACCAAGAACGGGTTGCTTGTTGGTAGAAGCACCATCGACTTGATGTCGGTGGCGGCCACTTCGTGGCCCCGGTGGTTCGATTCCACCCCCGTTCGTCGATTGCAATGTCTTTCGTGACTGCTTGGAGATCGGATTACGAATTAAAAGTGCCTCCAAGCAGGATGAGTAGCACATCAGTCACCATCACCGAAACCATATATTTTGGGCAATAACCTCAGCTAGATTTTTCGTAACAAGCCTATAGATCCCCATAACTACGATTCTGTGCTAGAACACACTCTTTGCACGAAGCCGGTAAATCTGGGCAATGCGGTCACCAATATCCCCCAATCACTCTCTCGAAAGTGAGGATCGAATTTTTATTCTATATTTCGTATTGCTTTATATGATACTTTGAGGGATGCAAAGCCTTATTTGGCATGGTACTACTTAACATAATAGGGAAAATGTACACCAATTACACGCCATATTTAAATAATGTACTTCACAGACGGAGGAAATGGGGAAACAATCTAGGCCGAGGTGAGATCAAATGATTCCCGGGCTTGGCCTCAAACCAGCGATCCTTCTCTTTGGCTGGATACCCTTCTGGTGGTGTGTTGCTCTTATTTCACTCTACCGCATGAAACGAAACGACGAACAAACTGCACGACAAAACGAGGCCGATAGCGTATGAATTGGGTACTCATCGTCCCCTTTGTCGTCTACCTCCTTGGACTCCTCATCTTCGGTTATCTCGCTAGCAAAAAACTAGACGACTTGAGCGACTATTTACTCGGCGGCCGCACGATCGGAAGCGGCGTCACAGCACTCACACTTCAAGCAACTTCCATGAGTGGTTTCATGTTCATGGGCGGCCCTGCACTCGCATTCAAACAAGGACTTTGGGCGCTCTGGTACGCTGCTGGCGACTTCGGTGGTGGCCTTGTCAACCTCGCCGTCCTCGGCCGAAACCTCCGGCGAATTACCGAAGCACTCGGCTCACTCACACCAATCGAATGGCTCGAAGACCGCTATCCCCACCCCAGTATCAGAATCGCTGGCGCGACTATCTCGATCGTTTTCCTCGCTGCATACGTCTTCGCCCAATTTATCGCAGCGGGCAAAGCAATCGAATCCATTAGCGGACTGCCGTTTATCTATGGTCTTCTCATTGGTGCGGGAATCATTATCTTGTACACTTTCGTTGGTGGTTACCTTGCCGTCGCCTGGACGGACGCCTTCCAGGCAATCGTCATGGCCGTCGGCATCAACATCATCCTGGTCGCGGCGATACTCGAAGTAGGCGGGATCAGTGCTCTCTTCGCTGAGATCGCTACAACGGATCCGACTTACCTTTCGATCTGGGGGAAAGGCCTTGAACACGTCGGTGAGTGGGGCGTCGTTGCTGGTGCTGTGCTCATCTATGCGATCGGATACATGGGGCTTCCGCATGCAGTCGTCCGCCATCTCAGCATGGATAATCCAGACACCGCAAAGAATGCAACAATCTGGAACGTCTTCTACAATACCTTCTTCGTCTACCAACCGTACATTCTCGGACTCGTTGCCATTGTCCTCCTCCCGAATCTCGATGACCCTGAGATGGCAATTCCTCGCCTTGCACTTTCACTCCTCCCAGGAATCGCTGCCGCAGTGATTCTGGCTGCACTCATGGCTGCAGTCATGAGCACTGCCGATTCACTTCTCATCATGGCGGGGTCGATTCTCGCTCGAGACGTCATTCAACGGTTCGGCAACGACAACCTTACCGACGATCAGATGTTTATCTGGTCGCGACTCCTTGTTCTCGTAATCGGAATCATCGGAATCATCGTCGCTGCCGTTCAGCCACCAGGTATCTTCGAACTCGTCATTTTCGCCTTCGGTGGCTTGGGAACTGCATTTCTCATTCCGAACGTCGCTGGTGTGTATTGGGATCGAGCGAATTGGAAGGGTGCACTTGCCGGGATGGTCGGTGGTGCATCCACGAACATCGTCTGGACATCCCAAGATCTACAAACCACTACCGCTATCCATCCGTTCTTCGCAGGACTCATCGTCTCGGCATTCCTGCTCGTCACTGTCTCGCTGCTGACAAAGCCACCGACAGGGGACGCAGTCGCTATCGTGCAGCGTGTTCGCCGATCCGGCACCGCACCATCAGGTACAGTCCAACAGTCAGCGCGATCGCTCGCTCCCGAAGCTCGTGCTATCGGTGAGCACCTCGCTGCTGATTCGTCCACATCACGACCGTCAGACACCTCGACGATCGATGTCCAACCGACAGACAGCTAACCAAAACGATGGCTGGCATGCATACCCAACAGTCAATTACGGTATTTGACACGGCCGTCTCCGCAGAAGAGGCAGAGCAGTCGCTGCTAAAGTCGGATACAGATATGGCTGAAACAACCGCTGACAGGCTCGTCTATTATCCATATCGCGTCTTTGGATTCGATCTTCACGCAGAGGCGTTCCTCGATGAGTTCACCGACCGCGTTTACTGTGGTGTTGATCTCTGCAATGGCAAGGAGGTGTTCATCGAAGAGGCTCCGAAGACGACCGACAAAGTCGTCGATGCAGACCTGATCGTGCCGGTTACAGACGAGATCGAAGACGCACAACGAATCGCACGATACTATCTCCTCGAACTCGTACGGAAAGAGTTACGCGTTGGCTCTCCACCCGACCTTCACCCCGTTGAGGACCGTCGGATCTATCGTCCTTTCCATCTCGTCGACTGTACTACATCGGACAAAACGTCTCTTATGTACATCGTCGATGGTGTGACTGGCGACTTCCATCGCATCTATCTCCACTGACGGCTCCCGACGCGATGAGTAAAGATGCGGATTTCAATTCGGCTATCATCACTGGTGACGTTTACTGCGGCTTGACCTACAATCGCCAGAAGCTCGGCAGGAGAAGAAATTTTAAAACAATGCTATGGGATGTCCAACCAGACTCTATTTGGCGTCACATCCGTGGAACGTGCTATTAAACGGAAACCACTCAAAGTAGGCGCAGCAACCAACCCATTCGAAAGGATGCATCCGTAGACAATCGTCTTGCCATCGATGACGATCCACGATACATTTCAGGACGATACAGAATCGATAGCAAGCAAAGGGATGAACCACTCCTCTGTGAGCACATAGTTGCGAGCTTACGATGGCCCATTAGGACAGCCCTACTTTCGATGCAGATCGGGCTGAGATTCTATAACTAAGTTCCAGTTATGCGTTAGGTATGTTGACATGGAACAAAGACGATCCAAATTCCGACTGCGAGCATTCCTGTTCTTCCAATTACTCGCCTGGTTCGTGCTCATTACACTCGCCTGGATAATTGGGAGTTTGCTCTCCTAACGTGAGTACACTATTCCATTCGTAGCTCGCGCTCACCACCAATAACTGTGTTATCCTTCGCTACTGGGGATCAGCAGTCGGAGGTAGGAAAAACGCTCTCGATGATGGAGGTCCACAAACGGTTGAACGACGCTGACGAATAACCAACGGCCACGCTCGAGCGGTATAGTTTGTTGAGTAACTGATTCAGGGTCCAGAGTCGCCAGTTCGTCCGGCGTCCGATCAATCCAGAGCACGAGGGCTGGCGGGTCGTCGCCAACGATGAGGACCCGGTCGAGTTCGACGGTCGTTGAAGGGACGGCTACTGCTGTGGGGACGACCGGTAGTCCCGGTGTGTCAACATAGCAGGTAATTTCAAGCGACATGATGCCAGCTAGGTCGGGGGAGAATTAGCTTTTTTGACCAGACGTGGCAATGACCGACACTCATTCGTTCAAGGTCTGTCTGGTTGCCCTCGTCCTGTTCAGAATGGAGTCAACAGAATCCCACGCAATGGGTAAATATAGTAGCCGGGAATAGTGCTATCGAGTTTTTGAATCGACTGATCTCGGCAGTTTCGCTGGTTTTCGGCCGTTGGTTTTGCATGTTTGTAGTAAAGCGCGCAAATTTGACCAATTTCGATCACATCGTCAACGGCCTAGTGGTTACTGGCAGTCGCACCCTACGAGACAAGGAGACTTTACCGGTAGCAATAGGAATTCTGCTTCATTTCTTGCGATGGTATTCTGAGAGCCTCTGAGCTTCTTCTTGGATTTGGGCTATCTCACGGTCTCCTCCGGGATTGCTTCCTCCATGTGAGTATCGTACAGAAAAATCAAGGACAGAGGGGATGAATCGACTATTTTCCCCCTCTTCGTCATCGGCAGCACTATGTTGCTTAATGTGGGCAGTGAGCCGAGCCAGAAGACCACGGAACATAGCCTGACCTATACTTTCTGTAAATATAAACGTAATCGAGGGGATGCCGAAATCGAACGTTATAGAGCTGGTCAATACGCATCATGAACCGCGTACAGGTTGATTCGATGGTAACAGGAGTGATCCACTTCTGCTAATAATTTCAAACGACAGTAAACGTGACCTACGTACCGATGAAGAGCCCATCAATCAGCTGTATCGGCTCCTTCGACCCCTCAGCAATTGGCGAAGAGTCCCTAGTCGGTATTTTCGTTTCTAAGGTATGAAATCATCAAACAGGCCATTGAGAACAAAGCTTATGCCACTTGATATCTAATTAAAATTGTGACATATACGGATAGATCTCGCCGTGCAGTTCTCACTGGAGCAGCAGCGCTCGGAATATCTTCACTAAGCGGCTGTGCGAATCTTTCACTCGGTGCAACTGAAGGACCGACGTTCAGCCGCGGTTCGCATATGTCTCTCGATGAGCAGCCACTCACCAATACGTCTTCCTCGACTGATGCGGTGTCACTCCATGCGGCAGTGTTCACAGCAAAGCAGGACGTCCAACAATGAATTAACTGGAGTGCGCTTCCGGAGACAACGCGGCATCTGCTTCGGACAACCGACTATTCAACGCATTTCATCGCGACACTGATCGCCGATACGCAGCTGGTTTCGCCAACCACGAACACTAGTTGGTACCCCACCTCAAGCGTTGACGGTGATCAATTCGTCTTTCAGCTACCAGTGAAACAGTGGCCGACGCAAAAGGCGCTAAAAAGTCCGTCGCTGGTTGGCGGGTTCGAACAATGGAAGAGAGGCGATGGTACTGCTCCGTCTCGAGCAATTGTTGAATTAGAGTTCCTGGCACCAGATGAAGACAAAACGTGTGGTGAGTAACAATCTATTCAAATATTACAGCCCTGCATATTCGGTGGTGATTCCAGTGAGGACTCATTTTTGGACATTCGCGTCGCAAGACCCTGCATCACTCTCGTCTTGTGTTTCAACCACGATAGCAACCACGCTCTAGAGCGCATCGAAGAGAACCGTCTCACGGAGCATACCAGATACTTCGCGAGAACCCACCGTGAAGAATTGCCAGCTAGATTGAACGGGGATACATCCAAGGTAGTATCATCTACTAACCTCCACGAGTTCCTGTACGGTTCGAAAAACGGAGAATGAGAAACAGAGGGAGGGCCAAAGCGTCAGAGGGTCCTAAATGTCGTCAAGGTCGGCGGGGAAATCAATCAGCCACTCACCGGGCGACAATGAATCAAGGCCCAGAGCGTTGATTAACTCCGTCATGTGTCCGATCTGCTTTCGGCTCTCCGACCCCTTGTTGAGTAGATGTCGTGTTCATGTCAGAGGGAAGATAGCACTACTGAATGTGGTCATCAGAAGGATTGGGAGCTCCGAAGGGTCTCTCTGGTGCTTATTCGTTCAGGCGTCGTCTAAGCGCAGCTGCACTCCCAATACCGACAAGTGCTGCAATCCCTTCGAACCCAGGTTGATTCGTTTCCGTCGTTGTAGCTTGAGCGGTCGACCCATCGTCTTCGCCAGACGCGAAACTATCGTCTGGTTGTGTCTTATTGATGCCACCTCCACTACTGCTCGTCTGCGATATATCAGTGGTTGACGCTCTCGAAGAGTTGGTCAGTCCAAGGTCAGTAAGTGCATCGCGCAGTGTGACGATATCGATGTTTCGGTCTTTTGCCATCTGGATCGCCATTCGGATTCGGCTTGGCGGGAGCCGTTCTTGCCACCAACTGTGCCCTCCCAGAATGCCGAGTGTATCAGCGGTAGCTACTTTGTCAAGGAACGTTCCGAGCTCCGCCTCCGTCATTTCTCCTTGGCGGAACATCGCTCTCGAAAGGTGGGGTAGCTGGATCGTGTTCGCCTGATGGATTTGGGCTCGTCCACCGATTGCGAGCCCCCCGTTCGCAACCGCGGTGTAGTACTCTCCGGCGAGTTCCTGAGTTCGTTTCCCGTACCCTCCATACGGCATGACGATATTTGTGACCGTAACACCGTGTTGTTCGAGTTGCTGTCTCGACTCGCCAAGTGCATACCGTAGTATATCGTCGGTGTAGCGTTCAGTGACACCATCGCTGGCGGTAAACGCCTGCCCGACCGGTGAATCGAGTTTTACGAATTCCCCGTGATCATCGGAACCGTTCCCTGCAACCGTGACGGTCGTTGATTCGGATCCATCGCTGACGATGAGCGTATCGTCCGGAATCTTCCCATGAACATTCGTCTTCACGTAGAGTTTCTGATCAGCTGGGTCGATATCACGCGTAATCTCGATGTCCCCCAAGGCACGGTGCCGAGCTGAGTGAGACATGATTTCCCAGCCTGCGTCCTCGAGAGTTCGGAGCTGAGCGGCACTGAGCTTCTCGTTCTGCCCGACACTGGCCGCCGGAACGGCTGAACAGCCAGGAACGCCTTCTTTGCGGTGGGCTTTCTGATACGTGTGCGTGAAGTCCTTGATGGGACCGTCGTCGTAGGTGAATACGAGCTTGCCGTTCGTTTTGGCGGCCGTAGCAGGTGACCCAGCAACGAGTGTGGCACTGGCGACGGCCATGCCGTTCCGGAGAACTGCACGACGTGTCGTCATTGGCGTGTTTTTGCTCATTCGCGCTCACTCCGGGGAGTGCCGGTGCCCGCGAGCGTACGGAGCGCTTGGACAATACGCGTTTGCTCGGCGACGTGGCCACCTGTCTGTTGAATGGCGTGAACACCGCCCACCAGTGCTTTACCGGTTTCCGCGGCGAGGTCCCAGCTCGGTCGCTCGACGCGTTGGAAGTGAGATGTCGACCACCGACTGGGATGTGCAAGCAGATAGACAGCAGAACAGTCACCGGATTCGAGTGCACGAATTACGTCATCAGTTTCATGGATTGCACCGATACCAGGAACGGATGCATTCCAGTCTCGGCCAGTATCGGAGAAGTACACCCGATCATCGGACCCATCGGCAGCGGCCTCGATATCGTACGCTTTCCCAAGAAGGTCGTAATCGGCTGGCGTCCGGGCATCCTTCCACATATCCGTATTCAGATGGGGGGAAAGCGGACTCCCATGTGAACAGATAGTTTCGATACTAACGTGTTGGCGGAACGACTCGAGGTTGGCCGCGAACCGGGCGTGTGATCGGTTCACGTTGCCACGGGCTTTTGCCAAATCTTCGTAATGATATCCGACTTCGTGACCCTCTGTTTCCATCCGACTAGCGATGGAAGGTTCGAACGTACTCGTCCGGAAGTAGTACGTTGCATCGATGCCGAGTTCGGTTTCGAGTTCGGCCATTGCAACCGCATTCCCGACGCGTCGATCCACATCGTGGCGGAGCACGATCGACGGGGATTCGATGGAGTCCGCGGTGAAGTACTCCGCCACGGTGTAGAAGTTGTAATTCTGTTCGAGGGCCGTTTCTAACAGGTGCCTATAGTCCAGTAGGCTGAAGCCGGCTAATTGCATGAATATATTCCAAAATACATTGATGGCTTAATTGTTATGTGTCCTGTACTAACGAATTAAGTTTTCTCTACACACCAGATGCCATTTCTTGAGGCCGCAACTAACTGTATAGGTGCAGTCTTCTTTGCTCAATTTATTCTTTCAGGAGTCAAATATCTGATTTATCTATTTCTACGATCGCTCTGTCAATTCATTCAACCTGCCGCTAACTGTGGAGGGTTTCTGTTCCCTTCCGAATTAGGTTCAGCGCGATAGACCGAATTCGAGTCACTAGAGCACCGATTGTACGAAAACACGCACGATATCAAAGTGCCATTGTATTTCGTCATACTCCCTGAATATCCCCCGATAAGGAAATATTCAGATCCGCATCGAATGAGACGATCCCATCGTAGAGAACTGCGACCATAGTTCAGCTATCGAGACTGCTCGAAATCGGTATCTTAAGTTGGGCGGTAACGAACTCTACAGCGTCCCTAGCGCTTCACGGTATCGGTTGTCCGCAGATACACTGAGAATAGCTCTCGGATGCCGATCCGAAGTTTCAATTATGGATACAATGTGAACACATTGTATTTATAAATATCAGGGTAGTCCAACATCGCCCGATAAGTGGGAATGAATCAAGAGATAGCTGAAACTACGGTCCTGATATCGAGAAGACCACTCGCAGTTACCAATCCTCCCCAGACAGCCATCCCAAGCAAAATAACCCCTGTAAGCGAGGGAATCCCGGAGATGTACTGAGTGGCAATTACGACAGCGATACTCATCCCAACGGTAACCGCGCTGATAGTGCTAATCGGTTGTAGGAGGCGGCCGATGGAAAGTGACACCTCACAATGCATAATATAGAGATTCGCCAGCGTATAGATACTGAATGTAGCGACGGTGGCTATAGCGGCCCCTGCCACTCCAAACTCCGGAATGAGCAGCACATTCAACCCACAGTTGGCAATGGCCGTGGCCATTTTAGCAATCGCCCGTGAACGTGCTTGTCCGAGATAGTCGAGAGCGTCCGTCGTAATGCTGTTGAGGGCGCGTAAGACGATGTACGCACTGAAGATTTGGAGTACAGGAACGGCGCCGAGATACTCCTGGCCGAAAATTAAGCGAACGGCAGGTTCAGCAACAAGAATGATCCCGGTTGCAGCAGGCACATACAGGACGAGGGTATGTTGAAGTGTCGTTTCATACAGACGAGCTGCCTGCTCGAGTTGGTCGTTGGCCTTCTGTTTTCCATACGTCGGCGAGATAGAGAACCCGAGCGATCCCGCAGGAACAAGCATTGTCATCGAAATTTGTTTTGCTAAAGTGTAGTAGCCAACAGCGACCGGATTGAGGAAAAATCCGATAAGAAGCGTGTCAACTTTGTATGTGAGAACGTTTGCACTCCGAGTCGCTGTAAGTGGGATGCTGTATTCGAGGATTTTTCGGGGAAGTCCCGGTTCAGGAGACTCGGCTTTCTCGAATGCGGTGTAAAACCGCGTATACAGGATGAAGAAAGCAGTAGCCGCAGCAAGGGCCGCAGCGATTATATATCCCACTAGGACGCCGATTCCACCCAGTCCAAAACCAAGAACAAGGATGAGAGCAAAAATAACGCGACACACGTGTTGGACGGTTTGTGTGCTGGCGCTCCAGACAACGCGGTCGAACCCTTGGAAGAGAACGCTACTGAACGCCGTAAATGAATGGAAACCCATGTAGAGAATACCGAGCAGCAGGAAGGGTGTCAAGGCGGGGGTGTCGAAAAACGATGCGATATGGGTGTGCACCAAGAGAAAAATGAAACCAACGATAGTGAACAGAAGCAGTCGATATTTGAGCGCAGTTCGGAGAATATGCGGAATTTGTGTGGGATCCGTTTCCTTGAACTCGGTAACGTAGCGGGCAGCTGATTTTGCGAGACCCAAGTCACAGAACAATTGAAATACACCAAGAATAGCGAGTGCAAGAAAGAGTAGCCCATACTCTGCCGGTCGCAGAAGGAACTGTGTCAATAGAACCATCAACAATCCATTGGCGGCGATGCGCACGACACGCGCCGCGAATGTCATTTTCAAGCCGGTGTCGATATGATCTTTGAGCGTCATTTTATGAATTGGCGATATGACGATGCTTGCATCTGATCTCAGTACGGACTGCGACGCAAAGGCACGGAGATGTGAGTACCGGAACCCGCTGGAAGAGGCTCGAAATTTTACCTCTGCCGGGATGTGTCGCCCAAGTATTGAATGGGGGAGTAACCAAGTGAACAAAATGTGGAATCCAGCTATCGAAGGATAGCTGAGCGCTCGTTCGTTGCATCGTCTCGAGTAATATTGTAATTACTTTCCAGTTTGTTATGAGGTTCCTACGCTCTGGCTAGAATCAGGTTGCAACGATATTTCGACAACAGAAGAATAGAAATTATAGAATATGCAAAACCAAATGCGCAAAAATCGACACAATATTGTTGGGTCTCGCGATACATTGAGAGAGTCAGTCTCAACTTCTATTCAGTCTTGTGAGTTACAACGATAGATATTTTTCATTCAAAACACGAACGAGAAAGTCAATGGACGATTCGTCTGTCCCATCCAGAACCGAAGCCAAACGACTTGGCCCAGCCACGGCCTTCTCACTTCTTGGCGATCCATTACGATTGGACATCATTCGTGTGCTCTTCGAGGCTGGACGAAGCAATCCAGTTCCGTTCTCAGAGCTGTATGAAGCGGTCGATGTGGGTGACACTGGACGGTTCAATTACCACCGAGACAACCTCGTTCCCCACTACATCCGAAAGACTGACGACGGCTATCTGCTCACAGAGGTAGGCAAGCGGGTCGCCCGGGCAGTCAATGCTGGCGCCTACACTGAGTCGCCCGAACTGGAGGAATTCGATGTTCGAGGTGAGTGTTATGCGTGTGGCATTGCCAATCTGAAAGGCGAGTACGTCGGTGAGCGATTTCGAATTGACTGTCAGGGCTGCGGAAATCGAGTGTTGAATGTCGGCGTTCCGCCATCTATTGTCCGCAAGCGCGATCCTCGTAAATTCGTCAACGCATTCGAATATTGGGCTCGAGCACAGGTTGAACAAGCTTCCAACGGACTCTGCCCAGAGTGTGGCGGGTCAGTCGATCCCGGAGTTAGTACCGCTACTCGAGACACTTTTGATACCAAATATCAAGCCGTCTTTGACTGCGTTGTCTGTGACCGGCGCATCGTTACGAGCGTTGGTTCGCTAGCGTTCCAGCACGAGGCTATCGAGCAGTTCTTCCGCGATCGCAACGATGCGCTCACCGAGCGTCCGTATTGGGCGGTTAAACAGATAATGACTGATGAATACACTCAGCTCTGCACGGACAGCCTGGTCCGAATCCGCGTTACTTTCCGAGCTAGTGGTGACACCTGCCACATCGAGTTCGATGACAACCTGACCGTCGTAGACCTGACTGTTGAATCCAACGAGAATCGAGCGTAATCAGCGATCTAGTCGATCTTGGAGAGCGAGTCAACGGACTCACCGGTAGGTTTGACTCCAATTATTGGTGACTCCTTCTTATAATCTCTATTGCAAAAATTATTTTCTCAGAAACCTGATGTCCTGAATGCTCGAGTACCCATGCAATGCGTGATACAAGACGAACGCTCCTCCTCTATTACGTCTATCAAACAACGACATCAAACGGGTTCTGGATGCCATACGCCTACATCTACTTGCTTGAGCAGGGCCATAGCGAAACGGTGTTTGGACTCGCAAATGCAGCATTTCTCTTCACAATGGTCGCGATGGAGATTCCTGCGGGCTACATCGGTGATCGATATGGCCGCCGGACAAGTCTTGCTATCGGGAACGCGATCGCAACAGTGGTATTTGGTCTATATGCTTTCGCCGGGAAAGCATGGCAGGTCATAGGGCTATTCACGATTTGGGGTGCCGGATATGCCTTCCACTCAGCAACCGGAGAGGCGTGGCTCTATGACTTACTCGCTGGATCGAACGGGGAGAAATCAACGGCGGATTTCGCGCGCGACAGCGGCCGCAGCAAGACAGCCTCTTTGTTGACCTCTGCCTTCGGCGCACTAGCGGCAACTCCATTGTATTTGCTCAACCCCAAACTTCCGTTCCTAGCAAATGCGGTCCTTAGTGTAGTTGGAGTACCCCTCTTAGGACTACTACCAGCAACCCGTACTGACTTCGAGCCCAATTTTTCGGTTCGAAAGGCAGTCAAGACGCTTCGGATTCAAATAGGACGGCCAACAGTCCGCTGGTTGATTGTCTATATCTCTCTGTTCAACCTGCTGCTGTCAATGACTCGTTGGCTTGAACAGCCAGCATTGAAGCGTGCGGGCGTTCCGTTGATTTGGTTTGGGGCACTGTATGCGTCATTCCAGCTCGTTTCCACAGCGGGAACGTCGATGACGGGATGGATCCAAGAACACCTCGGCCCGCGGTGGTTCTTCCTGATGCTGGCTCCATTGGTTGGCACCGTCTACGGGCTGCTGGCGTTCGTTCCGGCGATGGTTTTCCCAGTCATCTATCTTCGTCGAGTGCTCTCTCGAGTAATGAGCCCAATCATGAACCAGTATCTCAATGATCAGCTGGACGGAGGCGGCCGTGCAACGGTACTGTCAGGCGCATCCATGGTACTAACCCTTACCAGTGGGATTGGTGCGGCCGTCTTCGGCCCCGTATCTGAGGCGATGGGGCCACTGTCGTTCCTACCGCGAGCCGGTATCGCTGTTGTCTCTGTCGCGGTACTTCTTTGGGCCGTTACGTCGCCAGTCCGGTCTCTTGAAGAGAATGACACAGATTCCGTCATAAAGGCTACTGTTGATGAGTGAATGAATCTGATAACCCATGCGTTGAGCACGCCAGGCGCAACTTCCACTCAAATCGTTCGTCCGATACGATACCCAACTAAGCCGAGTGGGATCCCATCGACGAAACCGATGAACATGACCGTGCCAATGGCGATAAGCGATGGACTAGCTTCCATTCCCATCTCAAGCGTGCTGAATCCTTGCGTAAACAATCGGATACCTACACTAACGCCGATACCACCAGCGATGGCCGCCGCAGGAGCTCCTCGGGCACGATAGCCGAGTATTGCGGCCACCACAAGTCCAGTAGCGGCAGGTACCGGTGAGAAAGCGACCGACGAGAGCATTGCGGACACCGGGAGTACCGTCCAAAGTACAGCAACCCCTAGCGCGATGAAACTCCAGACGAGCAGTGGACCGTATTGATTTCGATCGACACAAAAGTGTGAACGCACTGATTCGCCACCGGACGGTGAACTCCTGCCGAGAGCGTAACCAAGTGGCCCGACAACCAGCACTGCCACTCCAATAGTATACCATGCAGAACTCCGTACGGCGCGAATTGCTAGGTCAAGAGAGATAGGTTCGAGGATGGCAGTCGATGCAGTGTTAAGGGCAAAGACTGGGATGGCAGCTGCGAAAATCCCAACAAGTACGCCTCCCTTGTAACGGCCGACAGCGACCGCGAGGAAGAACCCAACAACTGCAGCGAGAAGTGAAAGTTCTGGACCAAGCAATATCGTTGGAGAGACGAATCGCAGGGTTACCGCCAATCCAGTGATCACGAGTCCAGCAACCAACGCTCGGACGCTCGTCCGAGGATTGTCGCCGAGAATGAGGGTTCGTGGGAGGGTCGACGTACTCATGGTTACATACACTGCATAAGCGACCTTAGTATTTCCTCAGACTAATCAATTGAGATTGTACATTAGAACCGAAGTTTTCACCAGTACGAATATAACCGACCGCTATACATTGAGAACAGCAATCTCAACTTCTGTTCGCGGTGGAAGATGAAACTACACCCAGTATAAATGATCCAAAATGCACGATTCCGGCTGATTCATCGATCTGCAACCATTTCAGACCGAAATATATTTCCAACTAGTTCGTAATCTAGTTTCCAGAATTTTCGGACCGTTTGAGCCAACGCTGTGGCTCATCCTCGGGCGTCTTGTAAGCTCCACCTGTTTTTCGATGACTCCACACGAGAGAAGCTTGTCGATACCTGCGTGGACGGTGCTTCGAGAGAGCAACGTCTTCTCATGCAGTTCTAACTGAGTCAGCCGTCCTTCTTGCTGCAAAATCAGATAAACGAGTTTGGCACTTGGTTCTTGCTAGCGACATATTGCTGCTCGATTCGTCCGCTACTCATTCAAGGTCGGCTTCAATCTCATCGAAGAGTGCAACCACTCGTTGTTCGATGTCGTCGCGGATCTCGCGGACTTGATCGAGGTCTTGTCCATCGGGGTCGGCAAGCGCCCAATCTCGAACATCGACATCTGCGGAGGTATCGAGTTCGAGCGTCGAACATCCCATCGTCGCGACGTAGTCGCAGGATTCGAGTTCATCAGTCGTGATGGCTTGTGGCGTCCGACCCGAGAGGTCAAACCCTTCTTCGTCCATGACTTCGACAACAATCTTGTGGACGTGAGCTGCAGGATGCGTCCCACCGGTCACGATTTCCACGGCGTTTTCAAGTCCACGTTGCTTACGCTCCCGCTCTGCAAACGCCGTCGACATTTGGCTTCGGCCGGCATTCTGTACGCACATAAACGCAACCGGGATAGTCTGAGTAGATGTTTGGCTCATCGATGATCAATTGAACAACTCTTCTATTAAAGTTTCGAAGTCTACGGCTATATTTGGGACAAATATGAACTGAGGAGACAGTCCTGATAATAATGCCACAGTACCTCACAATATATGGAGAGGGCAAGTTCAAACGGAGAAGGAGTCAATCTTGGAAAATTTGCAATGTAGTCTGGAGCCGATGTTACAGCAAATAACCAAAAGGGGAACGAACACACAAGAATTCGATTCAAAGACTCTCCACGGACTCTGGACTCCAGAACTCTTATTGAAGCGTTTGCTCAAATGTACGGTAATGGCGACCAACGACCGACTTCGACGCTATCTCACCGATGAGTTGGGCGAGTGCTGCGAGGAAGACGTCGAACAACGCGTCGACGAACTCGAAATTCTCGGTGCACAGACTGACGAGACGACACTCGAATCCGACGTCCGAGTTCTTTCTGCACTTGCTAATCAGACACGCTACAAGATCGTTCGGTTACTGCACGCGGCCGATGGTGAGCTCTGTGTCTGTGAGTTCTCACCGCTACTCGACGTCAGTGAGAGTGCCATCAGCCACGCACTGTCGGATTTGACGGAAGCGGGGCTGGTCACGAGACGCAAAGACGGAAAGTGGCGAATGTATCGAACAACGGGGCGTGCAACCGCCCTTCTCGTTGCACTCGACGGCACGAAGACAGCTTGACAGCAATCGTTGGATTTCCTCTTCTTCGCTCAAAATCGTAGTACGGAGTGAGAACTACTCGAGATTGCTCCTCAATAGTCGATTGGGCGTGCTCACCGCAACGATTATATGAACAACCGTACATATGAGAATGTGTTCAGATGAAAGGCAGACAATCAACACAATCGGTGTCCAACAGCCAGCAACCGATAGACGGAGACTGTTGTGCGACAGAGCAGCCCCTTTCGGAGAGCGACCTCCGAGACGACGTGACGCTTCTCTCGGCAACCGCGAACGACACCCGGTACGAAGCCCTCCGACTTATCGCCGCGAGCGATGATGGGATCTGTGTCTGCGAACTCGCACCCTCACTCGGGGTGAGCCAAAGCGCGGTCAGCCATGCACTTTCGCGCCTGCACACGGATGGACTGGTCACTCGGCGGAAGGAGGGCCGGTGGCGATATTACGAAACCACAGAGCCAGCAGTAACGCTTCTGAACGCACTCGATGCGATTCGACACGATACCCATGAGTGACACCACCAACTCCGAACGAGACGATGCAACGATCGTCGATGCCGAAACCCAACGACAAGCGGTGCGAGAACGATACGGAACCATCGCGACCGACGAATCTAGTTGCTGTGGTGATTCACTCTCGTGCTGTAATGATACCGAACTCGAGGGGCGAACGGAACAACTCGGATACACGGCCGACGACATCGATTCGATCGCTGACGGCGCCAATCTCGGGCTTGGCTGTGGGAATCCTAACGCTATCGCGTCACTCGAAGCAGGAGAGACGGTCCTCGATCTCGGCTCCGGTGGCGGATTCGATTGTTTCCTTGCCGCGGAAGAAGTCGGTGAGGAGGGTCTCGTGATTGGTGTCGATATGACCCCGGAGATGATCGAACGTGCCCGATCGAACGTCGACAAGAACGATGTGACCAATGCGGAGTTCCGTCTCGGTGAAATCGAACACCTGCCAGTAGCGGACGAGAGCGTCGACGTCATCATTTCGAACTGCGTAATCAACCTCTCACCGGACAAACCGCAGGTCTTCCGCGAAGCCTATCGCGCACTTCGTCCCGGTGGGCGTCTTGCGATTTCCGACGTCGTGATGACCGCACCGTTGCCCGCCGTCGCTCGAAACGACATCGAATCCCTTACGGGCTGTATCGCGGGTGCGGCGACGATCGAGTCGCTGCAAACGATGCTCGCGGATGCTGGGTTCGAAGAGGTACAGATCGAACTGAAAGAGGAGAGCGACGAGTTCATCCGAGAGTGGGACGACAGTCGCGATTTGAGTGACTACGTCGTGTCAGCAGCGATTGAAGGTCGAAAACCCCTGCAGTGAACGAACGATTTCGATAAGACCACTATGAGCCAAAACGAACGTGGGCGACTACTCCCGGCGACTGAAGACCGACTGGACTACATTCGTCGACTCCTCGAGGAGCAAGATCTACCCACAGACGATATCGAAGCACAGCAAGACTCCCTTTTCGTATATACTGTTGATTCCACCCAAGTCGGTGTTGGTGGTCTCGAATGTTATGAGTCGGTCGCGTTGCTTCGCTCCGTAGCAATTGAATCGTCAAAGCAAGGCGAGGGGTATGGTCACTCATTGTGTCATCAGTTGTTCGAACAGGCGGCTACTTCTAGTGTAACCGAACTCTATCTCCTCACAACGACTGCCGACGAATTTTTCGCTGATCTTGGCTTTCGCGAAATTCAACGGGAAGACACACCGTCAGCGATTCAGCAAACGGCCGAATTTCAAGACCTCTGCCCTACAGCGGCAACATGCATGCTGAAACAGCTTCCCTGAATTCTTCCGTGCTTTCCACGTCTGGTAGTACTTGTCCACTGTCACCATTCATTTCGTCGTGTCGGGTGTCGTGCTCGTCAAACGACATTGCAGAATTGGTACTCGTAAGCCATCGGTTTTCGAATACGGACGCTTCTATCGAGCGCCCCCGCATCCCTTGGAGACCGAAAACTCCAGGAGAGTCGTTTGATACAGGATATCTGTATCTCTTAAGGCACTACTTTCGACTCTGTCACACCGTGTGATTTAATATAAGATTGAGAATAGGCCGTATTTTTTATTGCGTTGAGTCAGAGAGGACAGATAAGATGGCACTCCCAGGTATAGTACGGCAGTGGCTCTCAATAAATGAAAATGTTATTCGCGAGTGACGCCACTGCGGGGCGTCACTCGAGACAACCGAACAGCTATGCCCCACCTGTGGATCAACTGAAGCTGTAGAATTCGATGTCTCCTAACTCCGGTTTAACGTAGGTGGGTGCAGATGTGGTTCCCAAAACCAGTCGTGGTTGCATGTCAAAACACTACCATCAAACAAAATCAATAATACATGTTCTGATACAGCTTGGTCGAGGATTCTGTTGGATAGTAGCGGTCATAGATGAGAACCTTGCACATGCAACGAACAGACCGACTGATCGGCGGTAACTAACACCTAGTAGAGAGGGTGGAAACCGCTTCGATAGTATTCCGAGATCGCTGAAGCATCCAAATCCTCCAGAATGAACGATTACAATGTCTGTACCACAGTTTAACACCGACGAAATGGTTGAACAGTGTGAAAATTGTGCGGCAAAGACACACCACAATGTGTCGGTCGAACTCGTCACAGAAAGTAACAAAACGGAGAACGCTGCGTTCTCACGGGAACCGTACCGAATAACAGAATGCACGCGGTGTGGAGCTAAAACCCGCCAGCGGATGAACGACGCCTGAAAACGTTTTTTCAACCATGCATCAGCCACAACGAGCGATCCAAGGGAACGCCGGTCATAATGAGCGTCGATGTCGGAGCTGTGGTTCGTTTGTAACGCCGGAATTCACCCGTGTTTTCGGGAACAACGACGACGAGGTGTTCGGCTGTCTCGATTGTATGTCGGCAACAGCAGTGCGGAACGGGAACGCCCGCACCCAAACCACAGATAAGTCTCTCAAGTAACGACCGTGAAACGGTTCGTAAACATGCGCGGTGTGACGACGATCCATTCGCTTTTGTGTCTCACCCTACGTTGCCTGACCCCCTCAGTAGTGATCGTTAGACGGAATGTCCCATAATTGCTCGTCGGCATTAAGCACGTGGCTGAGGTATTCACGATTGCGAATCGCATCGCCAAATTCGGTGTATAAAGAGGGCGACGGACCACGATACGCACCGAGGTTGCTAACCCATTTCTGTATCTACCGATCCAAACGAATTGCTAGGAAATTTTATATCTCTTCCCACACAGGTCGTACGAAGGGCCACCCGATAGCAGAGGAGATCGCGATTGTCTGAAGTCGGTGCTGAACCATGACTTTTTATCATCGAAGTTCGTTATCACTCGTAATGCTTCATGCGAAAGGATCCCTCCTCACCATCGACGTAAGCGATCGATCTACATCGACAACCAATATCGAAGATGTCCTCGCACAGTTCATGGGCGGTCGAGGAGTTGCAACAATACTCGCTCACGATCGCATTCCGTTTGACGCTGAGCCGCTTGGACCGAAAAATCGTGCATACATTTCGGCTGGTCCGCTCCAGCAGTCGCAGATGAGTTTCACCGGTCGGATGAATATGACTGGACTGTCACCACTGACCGATGGATTACTGTCTACCAACGCGGGCGGCTATCTCTCGCGGAATTTTGTCGGATCTGGCCACAGTGTTGTCGAGATAACCGGTGCGAGCGATAAGCTACTCGCGATTCATATCACTGACGAGGGCGTTGAGTTCGAGGAAGTACCCGATCTCGCACAAGCGACCGTTCCTGAAGTCACCGACGCGATGAACGAGCGTCACGAACTTGAGAGTGAAAATCTTGTCACTATTGGCCCTGCCGGTGAGAATCTTGTCCGGTTCGCCTGTCCGATAACCTACAACACCAGAGCCTTCGGCCGCGGCGGTCTCGGTGCCGTTCTCGGTTCGAAAAACGTAAAGACAGTATCTTTCCGAGGCGATTCAACACCCCCTGTCGAGATCGATGAAGACGTCCAGTCGGAGCTTCACAAAGAGGCCGCAACCACCGATGACATGATGAAGCGACAGGGAACGACCGCAGGAACGGAGTTCATCAACGACAACTTCTCATTGCCGACGCGGTACTTCTCCGAGCAGTCCTTTGAACACGTCGAGGAGATCGGTGGAAATGCTGTTGAGGAAAAAAAGTTCACGAAGGAAGCCTGCTCGGTTTGTGCTTTCGCCTGTAAACTACCAACTAGGGACGAGGAACGCGACATCGAAACCGAGGGCCCAGAATTCGAAACGGTGTTCTCGTTCGGGTCGAACTGCGGTATTGGCGCCATCGTCGACGTGATGCAGTCCAATAAGCTATGCGACATCTACGGGATGGATACTATCTCGTGTGGCAATAGTGTCGCTGCGTACCTCGCGGCACACGATGAATTCGGCAACGCCGAACGTGTTCATGAACTGGTCGAAAAGATTGCCTACCGGAATGATGAAGGAGATTTACTCGCAGAAGGCGTCAATCGGGCCCACGATGAGCTTGATGTGAAAAACTTCACCGTAAAAGGCATGGAGTTTGCAGCCCACGATGGTCGTGCAATCCACGGACAGGGTCTCTCGTACGCTGTCGCGAATCGCGGGGCCGACCATATGTACTCGACGATGCTCGGTCTCGAGTACGATGGTGAGATCAACCCTGACGGAACTGCCGGCAAGGCCGAAGTCCTCATCGAACAAGAGAACCATCACGCAATTCGTGACAGTGGAATTTTTTGTGCGTTCTCAGGTGACTACTTCACTGAAGAACAAAAGGAGACCATTCTTCGGGCCGATTATGAGGAGTTGCTCACGGTGGGGTCGCGGGTGATTGAACTCGAACGACACTTCAACAATCAACGCGGCATAGATGCAGACGAAGACCGTCTTCCCTACGAATTGCCGGATCTACAGGAATCGATCCAGGAGTACTACGAGCTACGAGGTTGGAACGACGATGGCACCGTCCCTGAGAGCAACGTTGATGGCTTTGTGACCGCAGACGACTGATTACCCGCCCTGAATCGATGGGGTGACACGAATTTCGTCATTTGCTTCTAGTTCCGTGTCGGGCCCATCTTGGTAGGTCACATGCGTGCCGTTTCGAGTGATCGTCATCGAGTCCCGTATCTCCTCGTCTTCGAATAGCAATTTTTCGAGACCAGGATGGTCCGTAGCGATCGTCGTGAGAAGACTTTCAACGGTCGTTTCTGGGGTAACATTGTATTCGACGGTCTTCTCACCGACTACCTCCCGAAGCGGCCCGAAGAAGTGACACCGTACATGCATCGGGCCAAGGTTAGTTTTGCGAGCACTTGTATACCACCAATGGGCTTTCCGAACAAACATGAGGTCTCCACTCAAAGCCCAGTCATGCAGATCGAAGTCCGTACATACGGAACAGCGCGATTCGTACTGGGTGATAAACAACTCACCATATGTATTGACGACGGAGCAACCATTGAAGACGTGCTAGCAGACTTGACGGAGGACTCTGATATCGACCCGAATGACCTCGTTGTTATGAAGAATGGTATTCATGCCCAACAGCTAAGCAGCGAGGCAACACCGCTTGAAGATGGCGACCAGCTTGTCCTGGCAGATACGATCGACGAATAATACTCTCCGTTTCCATCAGGGACGTCTCCGCTTTTCCCATTATAACCCGTCGATGTGGGCTGTAATCGTATGTCTAGATCGTTATGGTCGCTCGATGCCTATCAATTCAATAGTAATTACAATGCCAGAGTATTCGAACGCGAGCGTCGTGCGATGGTTCGAGGACTTGGACACCGACGATATCGGGGTTGCTGGCGGCAAGGGGGCGAACTTGGCCGCACTGTCACGGGCGGGCTTTCCTGTCCCTCCCGGCTTCATCGTTACGACTGTTGCATACCGCGAGCTCATCGATTCACCGCAGATTTGCGAGACGATCGGTCGGCTAGACGAACTCGATTCGGCCACCACCGACACACTCACCGCGATTGCGTCTGACCTTCGATCGGCTATTATGAATCGCAGCTTCAGTGTATCCACCGAAACAGCGCTTACCGATGCGATGGCAACGTTCGAGAATACTGATTCTTTTGCCGTCCGGTCGAGTGCTACGTCCGAGGACCTCCCAAGCGCGTCGTTCGCCGGTCAGCATGAGACGTTCCTCGGCGTACAGGCAGATGCTGTCCTCGACCGCGTTCGCGAGTGTATGGCCAGTCTCTTTACTGACCGTGCGGTTGCCTACCGGGCGCGCAATGACATCACCCATGCTGACACGGAGATGGCCGTCGTCGTCCAACCGATGGTCGATGCGACAGCCGCAGGCGTCCTCTTCACCGCAGATCCGACGACCGGAAATCGTCACCTCTCGTCGGTCGATGCGAGTTTTGGTCTTGGAGAGAGTATCGTCGCCGGTGATGTCACGCCCGATCATGCTCTAGTGGACACCCGCACCGACGAGGTCCGAGAATACGCCGTTGGCACGAAAGCGGTTGCTGTCGAGTTACAAGGAGACAGCACTGTTGGCGATGAGACGGAAAACAATGGACCCAACGAGACACACCCCACCAAGAGGGGTGGAACTGTTCGGGTCGAACTTCCATCTGCCCGCCGAGAAATGCGTGTGCTCACCGATGACCAACTTCGCACCCTTGTCGGGCTAGGGGAGCGGGCAGAATCATTACTTGGAACACCACAGGACGTTGAATGGGCGCTTGTAAACGGCCAGTTCGTCCTGTTGCAGTCCCGCCCCATTACGTCCCTGTTCCCACGACCATCGCCGGCACCCGACGACGGCAACCTTCATGTCTACATCAGCATGGGCCACATGCAAGCAATGCCGGAAGCGATGCCGCCGCTCGTCCAAGACGTTTGGCAAACCTACACTGGAAACGCACTGTCTGCCATGGGTCTTGGTGACTCCCTCGGTAACCCGACGGTTACGGCCGGGGGACGGGTCTTTATCGATGTTACCCCTTTCTTACGCCGTCCCAACCTGCGCGCTTGGCTGATCGAGCGAATCGCCGCGATAAACGAACCAATCTCCGCCAGTCTCGACGATATTGTATCACAACGGCCTGAAGAATTCGAATCCCGTGGCATAACCGTCGGCGCCCTCCCGGGGTACATCGTGACCACCGGACGATTGGCTTGGCTGATCACCCCCGCGATCCCGCGCATCGTTCAGAACATCCTCGGTGCGCTAGCTGGCCGTGGGGGCCCTCTCGACGAGGAGTCGTTGGCTGGTATTGGCGAACTGTTCACTGGACAGGCCACAGCCGCTCGGTCTCCCGAAGCTCGTGCGCGGGCCGTGTTCGAGACCATCGACATCAGGCGGATCCTTCGTGAAGTCTATCCGCAAATCAGCCCATTGTTTCTTGCATTCGCGCTTGGTGGCTGGCTCAAACGAACCTTCCCTAACCAGCCAGCCGACGTAAACGCGATTGGTCGAGGTTTCGAACGCGATGTCGTCACTCGCATCAATCTCGGTCTCGGAGATCTCGCTGACATTGCACGGGGCCATCCACCAGTCGCCAATGCTATCCGCGATGGTGCCACCCTCGCAGAACTCGAGGACGTAACGGGAAGCAAGACCTTTTGTGACGCGTTTGATGCCTTCCTCGATGAATTTGGTCACCGCGGAACCGGGGAAATCGACCTCAGTAGGCCTCGTTGGCGAGAGAACCCGTCCATGCTCCTTGCAGTCATCCGGGCAAACCTCGCGGATGAATCTGCAGGCGACCATCGCAAACGTATCCGGCGCCTTGTAGATAACGCCGAGACGGCCGCAGGGCGTCTCGAGGCACATGCAGATCACGGTTTGTCCGGGCCATTTCGCCGCCGCTACGTTCGCTGGCTCATCCGCACTTACCGTGATACAGTTTATCTCCGAGAATATCCCAAACAGGAGGCTGCCCGGGCGTTCACCGCGTGGCGAATGGCGCTACTGGACGCTGGGAAACTGCTCGTCGCTACGAACCATCTTGATCGCCCGGACGATGTCTGGTATCTCTACCGGGACGAATTGTTCGATGCACTTGATGGCAAGCCAATCGAGGTCGATATCGTCACTCGCCGACGAGAACACGAGCACAATGTCAACTTGGATGCTCCCCCCGTTTTGACAAGTGAAGGTGAATCCGTTCGTGGGCAGGCGGAAAAGAAGACGGTCTCCGATGGAACACTCGTCGGGACAGGTGTCTCGGCAGGCATCGTTGAGGGAGTCGCCCGCGTTATTCGTGATCCAAAGGTTGCGACGGTTGAACACGGCGAGATACTTGTTGCCCCATCGACCGACCCCGGGTGGACGCCCCTCTTTTTGAACGCCGCCGGGCTGGTTTCTGAAGTTGGTGGCTCGGTCAGCCATGGAGCGCTTGTCGCTCGTGAATACGGCTTGCCAGCAGTCGTTTCCGTGCTTGAAGCGACGAAGAAGATTCAAACTGGTCAATATATTCGTATTGATGGCACACAGGGTACTGTCGAACTACTCGATGCACAGCCGACAATCGACGATGGGGGAGTCTATTGAACAGCCCACCTCCGATTCGAGGACCCTCGACTAGTTTCAATCTTGCGTCCAAAGCTCTTGACACTCCATCACTTACTCATGACAGCCGTCATGCTATCTTCGAATAAAACAAGTTGAATGGTACCCACCGGCTGTCTTATCGGAGCTCGCCCCAGGTACCGACGAGTTCGCCGTTTACATACCGGCGCTGCTCGAAGCCAAGCGCGTTGCAAATGAGGGAGTGTCCCATGAACGACAGAGTGTAATCGGCCATGCCAAAAGGATGGAGTTCCCGCTGGTTTGCCGGCGGCAAGACAGAACCAATCACGTTGATTTCTGCATCGCCGGCAGACAACATACCGGCGCCGACGTCACCGTCTTCCCCGAGGATGCCAGCGACAGTGCCGCCGGCGTCTGTGAAGGCATCACTGTCGACGGTCCAGACTGGCGAATCATCACCCGTCGTATATCCGAGCTGAGATATTTTCCAGATTTCCTGCTGGATTGGTCTGACGTCCGTCAGTAGCGGGTGGTCGAGATCTCGATTCGTGAGGTTTGGGAAGTTCGTCGTCCCGTGTTCGATGTCGTCAGACTCGATCGCCGCGGCTTGGCCGACATCGAGACGCCCGAGAAGGTTCATCCCAGCGTCGGTGAGTACGAGGTTACCGCCGGCTTCGACAAAGTCCTCGATAGCCGAGACATACCGTTGATCGTCGACGCCGTCATCGTGAGCGATGACGAGGTTGTCGTACCGGCGCTTGCCGGAGTTGCCTCGCATTAAGCGGCCAATCCGCACGTCGTGGACGCGCAGGCCTTTGATCGTCCCCTCTTCGAGAAATGGCTCGAGATCCTCGAAGAACTGCATCGGGTTGACGACGTATTCGCGCTGAGAGTAGCCGAGAACCTCTTCGGGGTTTGGATATTCGTCCTCCGTCTCGAGGAGAACCATCTCGACGTCGATGTCGGCATCACCATCATACTCGATCGACCAGTCGCCGTTATCCGGATCAGGGACATAGAAGTGACTCAGACCATCAGCAATCGGGCCGGCAAGATCGATTTCACGGACAGTTTGACCGCCGGGGTTGACCAGCTTGACGACACCTTCGTCGATGCCGTGGGCATCGAACTGTACCGCTAGTGAGTGCGTACTGCGATCCGACGATGCACTCGCACTCCCGCCCGGACCCGGGTGAACGGTCTCATGACGGCGTTGAACCCGGGTAGCACGGGGATTGCTCTTACCGTTGCCGTTGCCCTTGCCGGGGGTCTCGTCAGTATATGGGAGATCTGCCGATCGACGTGTCAGGACATCAGAGCCGACGTAGGCGGTGTTTTGTCCACCAGTCGCTACGGTTGCGTTGGTCTCCGCGGCAGTCATCTCGGCGTACTCGCGCATCGAGATACGGTAGGCCATTTCGAGGCGGCGTTCGATGAACGGCTTGAAATCATAGCCGTCTCGGAGCACCAGCTCGGGTGCAACCGTCACGGCACCGAGGCCACCGAACTCCTCGGGCTGTCCTGCCCAGCCAAGCAACCCGCCGGTGATCTGGTAACTCAGCGAATCGTAGATCGTCCCATAGTCCAACAATCGTTCCGGGACATATCCCTCGATGCCGTGGATAGCTTCACTGGCGCGAGACGTGTCGTTAGCGATTGACTCAGGGCTCTCCCAGTGATCCGTCATTCCGTCACCAATTCGGATATTGACCTCATCCAAGTTGTGGGTCCCGTTGTGGTCGTAGGGCGCATTGGACTCGAGGTTCAATACCATAGAATCCGACAGATCCATCATGTGATAGTCACAAAGGTACTCGACGTTGTCGTATCCCCGCAAGTGTTCGACGACCGCCAACGCATCCGGAACCATGTCCTCGTATCCCCGACCTTGCGGGTCGTCAGGACGGACTTCGGGAGTATTTTCGGGCTCGGCGGGCCAGTATCCAGGATACACCCATCCCATTGTCGGGTACTGCCGGTTGGTGTCCCCGACGGCTGCGTTACCCCGATCATATCGGAACCGCTCCGTGCCGCCCCACCACGTCTCAAATTCGTACTGTGGCTTCCGGGCGACCCAGCCGTCCGGGTTGATAAAGACGAATACGATGACGATGTCGTCGAGAACGTCCTCGAAGTCGTCAGCGACGCCCTTCGTAGCTTCCTCGATAATACGTGTGCCGGCCACGCGACCTGCAGGTTCGTCGCCGTGGATGCTAAGTGAGAAGACGACCTTGTCTTTCTCGGCAAATGACGCCTCGTCTTGAATATCTTTTGTCACTTCCGCAACGTAGACGTCTTTCGGGTCGGAATCTTCGTTCGTGTACAGGTTCTCCCACCCCGGACTGTGGCCGATAGCGTGCACTCGGAGCCGATCCGAGTACTCCGTAGCCAAATAATGGAGTCCTTGGTCCAGTTCGCTGTGGGAAACGAAATCGCGTGCATCCTCTACCTTTGGGAAAACACGGTCATTGTAGGCATCGCCGAGCTTCCAAAATGGGTTTGATCCCGGTGAGAAGTCGACATACTCGATGCCGCCGAGTTCGAGAGCATCCGTGAGCTCGGCGGTGGTGAGATAGGCGTGGGCTGCAGGTGTTGGCTTCTCGCGAGTCACAACTTTCGGGGGCAATTCGTCTTCCTCGATGTCCCAGTTCGGCTCACCATACTCGTCGTAGAACGCATTGAGGGAATCCGTATCCTCGAACTCGATGACCAGCGTTACTTGGTGGCCATCGGGTGCGGCGTTAATGGCAAACTCTGCGAGGTCAGTCATCGCGCCGTCGGTGACCTCAGCCGATACCGCACTCGGCACGGTGAGCGCGGCACCGGTCGCAGCCGCGACGCTCAGAAACGTACGACGGCCGATCGAGCAGTCGTCGAACGCGGTCTTCTCGAGTTCCACTGCATCATCGACAGTGTATCGATCCGTTTCGTCGTGAGATTCAGGTAGTTTGTGCTGTCGGTCGTTGCTCATAGTCAATAATTGTGTGGAATTAAATCCCACACAAGATTGATTATATATCTGTATTCGCTTAATACCGAACAAATCCGTGCAACTTGTCCGAGAAACGAATGTTTATAATCATTCTATAATAATATGAACGGTTGGAAAAGCGGTTTGCGGGAATAGAGGAAATAATTGGTCTTGCTTATGTCGTGAGGGTCACCGACGGTGCCTATGAAGTGAAGTACTGTCGACTCGATCTTTCGGAGGTGCTTACGGAGTTCAATAGCAGAGATAAATGTGTCAGCTAATCGGCGGCCACGTTCTTCCATCGATTTACCCTGCTTCCAAATCCCATGACTGGGAAACGATTGACTATTTTGAAGAATGATCTTCGAGATACGTATCACGGAACTCCTGTATAAGCTGTCCAGTTTCAGCATACCACTGGTTGAGCATTCGTTGGAGTTCGTCCGCTATCTCGTCCGGGTCGGAGACTCGATACACGTGGTGATAGCCTCCCTTTGGACAGCTTTCTTGTTCCTGCACAGCAACTCCTGCCTCCTCGAGCCGTTTGACCGAGCGGTACGCGGTCGTCCGCTCTTTATTGATAAACTCCGCAACGTGATCCACAGTAAGCGGCTCAGAAGATTCCGCTAACAGTCTAAAGACACCTCTGTCGAGCTTGTTCAACCCGAGCATACTGTCAAGAAGACCTTCCCACTCCCGCTCATTCTGGAGTTGTTTTTCTACGGCTTCTGGCATTGTTGTCGAGAATTAGTACTCCCCTCACATAAAGTTTGCACAAAAAGTGCAATAGTTTTCAGAAGTAGATATCTCCCGAGCAATCGGCCAGGCTCACCTGACACCAAATTCACTGTAGTATCATGCCGTTAAAGAGCCATAGGGTTGCGATTCGGTTTGTTCAACGACTCTCGCCTCCGGCAACGACAACCTTATGACTGCCGCCCTCATTGCAGATTCTATGCAAACAACTGATACCCGTGATTTTGAATACGACGTTCTCATCATCGGCGGTGGACCTGCGGGGTTGAGTGCCGCCCTCCAGTTAGGGCGCTCGCTCCGCAGTGTCTTGATCTGTGACAACGGTGAACCACGTAATAGCTCCGCAGCTGAATCCCATGGGTATCTGACGAGAGATGGTATCCCACCGGAGGAGCTCCATCAGCTCGGTCGTGAGGAAGTTGTGAGATACGGAGGCGAGTTCCGAGACACGAAAGTAACGGATGTGAGTAGAGACACCAACGGATTCACCAGTACTCTGGATTCCGGCGAGACCGTCACGAGCCGGAAGGTCGTATTAGGGACTGGTGTCAAGGACGGCCTTCCCGACACCGATGGATTCGAGGAGTTCTGGGGAAAGGGCGTACATCATTGTCCCTACTGTCACGGCTACGAAGTTCGAGGTGACCCGCTTGGTGTGGTGGTTACGGACCAACACATGATCGAGTACGCGACGCTCATCTACAATCTGAGTGACGACCTCGTCGTATTCACCGATGGCCGGGACGTCTTCGATGAAGAAGCGCGATCGATGTTCATCGACAGAGGAATCGAGATCGAAGACGAACCGATCGTCGCACTCACTGGCTCGGATGGTGGTCTTGAACACATCGTACTCGCGGATGGGAATGAGGTCACTCGCCACGCCCTCTTCTACGGCCCACCGATACGCCAGCATAGTGCGCTTGCGGAACGACTCGGTCTCGAAGTCAACCAGGAGGGGCTCGTCGAAACGATGCAATCCCAAGATGGTATCGGATTCACATCAGTTGAGGGACTTTTCGTTGCGGGCGACGCCGCGAGCGGGTCTCCTGCCTCGATCCCGTCCGCCGTCGCCGATGGACACACGGTCGGCGCGACCGTGAACATGGAACTGTCCAAGGAAGACTTCGACGGGAGGTGGGAATGATGGACGAGCCTCTTGCGGACCTCGCCGATCGCTTCTCACAAATCGCCGATCATTACGACGACAAGCACGGCAGCCAAGAGAAGCCGATCTACAATGCGTGTGCCTCACTCGTCATCGAACTCGCAGACCCTCGCCCCGACGATGTCGTCCTCGATCTCGGAACGGGGACGGGCCTTATTGCACTCGCGTTGGCTGATGAGGCTTGTCACGTCGTCGGTCGCGATATCAGTGACACGATGATAGAACAGGCGCGGTCGAAGGCCTCCGACAGCCGTCTCGAGAACGTGGAGTTCGGCTACGGTGAGTTCCGCAACCCGCACTACGACGGAGAAGTAGATATCGTCGTCTCGAACTTCGCCCTACACCACCTCTCCGATGAAAAAAAGCGCGAGGCTATTGAGGCCATCGTCGATCTCGGCCCACGTCGGTTCGTTCTCGGGGACGCGATGTTCTTCGGCTCACCCGACCCTGATGAACCGCTATTCGGCCACGGGGTCGATGCAGCTAGCGTCGGGATGCTCGTGAACGTACTCACTGATCTCGGAACCGTCGTTACGACTGTCGAGCGTGTCCACGACCAGGTAGGAGTCCTTGTCGCTGAACAGCTCGATGAAAACGGGGAACGAGATATCGTCTCAACGGAGTCCACGACTGACGGGGGCGCACACGAGTAAAGAAACGTCCTTTTGCGCGGAGTTTACCAGCAGTTGAGGGGTCCAGCGTGTTAGATTCAGGGCGCGTATCTGGTACATCGGTCGCGCTCAATGGAGAGAAGGAAAGCTTGCGACGGAGAATTTCGAGCAGGTGGAGATTCGGCTCGAACACGAAAGCCATTACGACTGAATTACCTTTGTTCCGTTCCGGGATTCAGATGCTGGTTCATTGACGAAGCACTTCGGGAAATTCGCTGTAGTATCGAACAGGGCTCATTGCCTAGCAGCCGTTTGTCGTGATTCGAGGTAAGTATTAATCAGATAATAGAAAAATGCCAACCGTCTATATGAAGTGGAGGCCTGAGGGATCCAGTATACGCCGCCTAGATAGTCTCTTAGATCACGACGGAGCTACTGCCATCCATTTCTCTTCCACATCGGTGATTTCGATACCAACCGATGCTACACTCCCAACGTCGGAGCCCTCGTTCGACACACTGTTTACATTCCTTGCTAATCAACAGCAGTGCTCTAACCTCTCCCCTCTCACGACAACGCAGGGAACACCGATTTTCCATCAGGCACTCGTTGATGTGCTTACGCACTCGCTCGCTGTCTCTCGCGAACGTCTTCGGCTGAATTTGTACTACCTCCCGAAGTTGGCTGATCACAACCTGCTCGAGTATGATTCGAAGGAGGAAGCGATTTAATATCGGAACAACGACCGGCTTGAGGCACTTCTGGAGATTGGCCACCACTCGGCGCTGGAATAATTGCAGGTTGAGGTCTAGCGTCCGCTTCCGGTGGGGGTAGTGATGAATGCTATTAGACAGAAAAGTTCCATTAATTTCTTAACCGTGGCCCCAGTCAGCCGACTCGTCAAGGGCAGTAGCGACAATAACACCCTGCCATATCAGGGCAGCTGTTCTTGTAGGAGGAACCAATGAAAATGAACGCGACAGACACCGGAAATGGATCACTACGTGATAGTGCACCTCGTTCACTAGCCAACCAGATTCTCAATGCAATTACGGAGGTAGATGACCGCTCAGTCGACGACTTCGAACCATTGTACGAGGTGATCGATCCAGACGCCCTTGATGCGCTCTTTGCACCACAAGTCGATGGGTCGTCACGAGCAGTTGGTAACATCTCGTTTCAATATGCAGGTTACTGGGTGACCGTGTCGAGTGACGGTGCTGTTGAGATTGACCCCGAAAAGCGATAGGTGCATGAAGGAGTGAGCAGTGATACTTCTCATTCTGTTGCTCGTAGCGTTTACTGGGATTTGTCCATTGCTTCGATCATAACGCATCTCCGTTGGCTTTCCAGCGGGGATTAAACTGCTCAGAGCGAACATCAGACGAATCAATGGCAACTCTTGTTGATCTCTCACTTCCAGCGGCGGAGTTTCCCTCGGTCGGTTACTCACTGCAGAGACGGAGACACAAATCGAATTCGAGCGAATCGTCCCCATTGGAACGAATGCCATTCCCTTATTCTGGGCCAGAAATGCAGATTGAGATGATTTCGAGCACAGTGTTTGGGCTCACGAGCAGGTCCAAGAGGTTGTTGTGATCGAAGAGGTTGACGATCGGCGATTGTATCTCCTGAATTGGGATGTACCTAATGGCGGATTTTTTGAGGAATTTACTGTCGCCGAGACGATCGTTCGAAGCGCCAATGCTACGACACTGAAACGTGCGGGTTCGAGATCCTCTTTCCTAATCCGGAAGAGCTCACCACGTTCCATAACCATTGCCGCGAGAACGATATTCAGTACACGATCAGTCAGATGCAGACGCTGACCGAGGCAGGTGATTATCTCCTAGGAGGTGTGCCCACCGAAAAACAGCGTGATGCACTGTTATCGGCCCTTCAACACGGGTACTTTCAGACACCTCGGCAAGTCACGCTGTCTGAATTGGCGGAGGTATTCGACATTGGCCTGCAGTCGCTCTCCGATCTAATTCGAAGTGGGATAAAGCACTACTTGAGCATGTGCTTCTGAACGCTTCTGAGTCGATACAACATGAGTAAGGCGTTCTGACACGGTTACACAAAAATACCTTGTTCGAACAGCCCCAGTACTTGTTCAATTCGTCCTGGTACGCCCAACAATATGACCAAGCATGAGCGTCCCGTGCTTTCACCGAGTAAGGCGTGTCAGATATTGTCTAGCTCGTATCGACGTCACCTTCTCTCCTACCTCCAAACAAGGGATGCTGACGTCGCGGATTTTGACGAGCTTGTCACATACATTCATATGAAGAGTGAGAAGGAAGCGACAACTGAGCAGGTGCGAATCTTACTTCTTCACATCCACCTTCCGAAGCTCGCTAAGTATGGGGTCATCGAATATGACCGGCAAAATAAGGACGTTCGCTACCATGATGACACGAATCTTGAAAGTGTTCTCGATATTCTCCCTCCGAGTAACGGCTCACTGTGAATTCTCATTGGCGTGTTGCCTGTGTCCCCCTCCTCTCCGACCACAAATGCGGTGGCGGTTACAACGTCTCCCACTCCCACTGGTTTGTAGCCGAAAGCCGCCGATACAACTGCCGTACTTACGAGTAGCCGTACTGAGTCCGTTCCAAACTGAGTCAATTCGGGACGTCCACAACCGCGTTTGTGTGGGAGTTTGTGTGCGAAATGAGTTCCAGTGAGCCTGTTGCTCTCATGTGAATCGCATACTGAACCAGCTTCTGGCCGCCAGTAGTTTGATGGTACTGACTGGACTAGCAAGCCGTATGCCACGACAATTTAGCTGTGTAGTCGAGGGATGTGACTTTACTGCGGAAGGAGTAACTGAAGAAGAGGTGCTTGAGGAGGTCCAAGAACATGCAAATACTGAACATCCCGATACGGATGTCGAAGAAAGCATGATTCGAGATAATATCGAGCAAGCATAGATCGATCATCCGTCGATCACCATTTCTTGTGTTTTTATGAGCATCCATTTTGTCCATTACTGTCGGTCGAACATTCCATCGGTATGGATTAAATTCGACCCAGTGAAGGATCGGAGGAACCTCACACGATTTCTTCCTCGGATGGTTTGTCGTCTGTAACGGCCGATGGTTGACTCGCCGGCGACTCTTTCCGCCAAATGTAGGTCGCAAAGAGGACGAATGCAGTTTCTATACAGAGCGCGACGATCGTTCCCCACGTCCATATTGGAAGGCCGAACGCAGCTCTCGCATTCCAACTTTCGGGCGCATACCACGGAACGAGAATCGCGATCACGATTCCCAGCCCGATCCAGAAGGATTTCGTCTGTGCGGGAAGGATATACTTCACCGTACCGGAAGTTGTCTCTTCGGACGGTTCCCGTGAGTTGAAATGGAGGATCTCCTTTGCTCGTTTCGTCTCTTCATCCGCTCCGGAGAGGTAGCTTCCTCCGATCATCACCACCGAATTGATGAGAAAACCGACGATTCCTGCGTGGATCCCGAATAGATCCGGATTCCCCGTCAGATATAGACCGACTGCGACAACACACCCAATGATCATCCCTGCAATTGCAGGATTGTTCTTGATTCGATGGGAGTAGAGCCCGAAAATGAACACCGGCGTCGCTTGGAGGAGAAACTCGAACTTGAGCTCCGTCCAGCCCCATATCGTAAGCGATGGTGAGAAGGCGACGCCGAGTGCCAACAACAAAAATAGCGCCAAAACGACCCTGCTCGCATTAATGACACGGCTGTCCGATGCCTCCGGGTTCACATACCGGCGATAGAGGTCTTTAGAGAGCACCATCGAAAGCACCATCACAGCGGCTCCTGCCGTCGAGAGCGTGGCCATGATTACACCTAGTGAAATCAACGATGGAAGAAGTGTTCCACCGTGAGATTGGACGAACGATCCCAATAGATACGGAACGAGTTGTTCGGATTGCGATTCTGTGAGATTTGGAAGTGCCCCGCTCCCGAACATGCCGATCAACCACAGGGTCAGCGCTGCGAAGAGGAAAATCGGTGCCTGCAGTCGAAACGTTCGACGGAGATCTTCCGCATCACGTACGCCGAGATAGAATTGCTGAATGTGAATATACGTCGGGAGTCCTAACAATATCAGCACGATCGTACTGTACCAGCTCGTCATCGTCGACGTAGACGGTAACGTTAGTTTATCAGGTGCCGCTTGCCATACGGTGTTCATCTGCGCAGTAAAACCGCCCAGCAGCCCGATTACGATGAGCATCATCGAGAGCGCGAAGATCATTAACGCTCCTTGGAGCGCCGCGGTCAGCGCCGTCCCTCTGAACCCACCAATGCCGACATAGAGTAAAATGATGAGGGCAAAGAGGATGATCACCGCCTGATAGGGAAGTACTCCGCCGGAGGCAACGTGTCCTAGATATCCCATTGCGAAGAATTGTTCTGTGAACTGAACGAACGTACCCCACAAGAGAAAGCAGACTGCGAGGAGCGCCACCGTGGAGTTAAATCGATGTTCGAGATAATCGATTGGAGATGTATACTCCCATTTTTTCCCGAGATTTATGAGCGGTGGCGCAATTATGAGTGATCCGATTACTCCAGCGACCATGAATTGGGGATATACCAAGAACCACGCACCGGATCGATAGGTCTTCGCTGCATATCCGAGGAAGGAGTTTCCACTGTACGAATCCGCAAATATCGTGAGTGCGATAATCACGAATCCGAGTGATTTGCTTGCGGAGAAGAAATCATCAACGTCGACACCGATTCGTTTACTGTAGGAGTACCAACCAACCACTGCCATTGCTCCTAGCCCAAGAATAGTCAGAACCACCATTTCCCACCCTAAAGACACCGTTTGTGGTTCTATTGCCATCGTTTTACCACCATTCTCATTGGCCGATGACTCGTTCTAGATCTCGGGTTTGTAGTGCTCCGTCTTTTTTTGTAACTGTTATTTCGTCCCATGGATCCGAAAGTGGATTGCGAACATATCTCAAAGAGTGTTGTCCCACCGCTAATTGGGTGTTTAAATACATCGGACAACGAATCAGTACGACCTGGTGAAACACTCGCTGTTGCTTATCGAGTGATAAGAGGACGATCAATGGCCTCTAACCCAATTTGTGTTCCGTTTAGCACCAACTCGGATTGCGCTAACGCTTATCATCATCACTATCGATAGTGTATAACAATGTACGAGGCAACGCTTCATCTTCAGCTCGAAGGGGACTGCGTGCTTTCAGAACTGGCGTCAAAAACAGATGACACGATCGATATCGAGGTGTTGGAGCTTCACGATGAATTGGTGACGCTAATCGTTCAAGCGAAAGAACACGCTAGAGACTACTACGAGACACTCTCTGAAGCAGAGCAGGTCGAGCATGTCGAATTACTCGGCAGTGAAGCGATACTGGTGACGAAATCGTCTTGTGGTGCATATCCCGCAATTCATCGAAACAACGGCGTCCTTCGACGGCAGAATCGAATCGATAAACGTAGTCGCGTGTACCATATTCTCGCCTTTCAACACGAAGACATCACAAACATCATCAAGGACTTTCAGTCGTTTGGGACGGTTACCGTCGATGCACTCTCACAATTCCCAGGTGCTGATCCCGCGCTCACCTCTCGGCAACGAGAGGTGGTCGAGACAGCGTTGGATACCGGATATTTCGAATGGCCTCGCCGAATATCGAGCGAGGAACTCGCGACAGAACTCGGTATTACACGGGGAACGTGTCTCGAGCATCTTCGCAAAGCACAGGCAAAGTTGCTCCGTGATGCCGTTAATTCCCTCGATGACCCCCAACTGTCGACTTGATCTCCATATGTTGAGTGGGTACTCCATTAGCGGTATATAAACAGCCAACGCACGATGGAGCAACCTACTTTCCATCACACTCCCCGATACTACATACTCGGAAACTGAACATTATGGCTTCGACAACTACAACTGGACCGCTGGACGGATTGCGGGTTATCGACTGCTCTGGAATGATCAGTGGTGGATTCGCGACGTGTCAGCTAGCCGATTTCGGCGCTGACGTGATCATGGTTGAACACCCCGATCATCCGGATCCGCTTCGAGAATGGCCACCATTTGAGGATGATGTCTCGCTCTGGTGGAAATCGATCGGTCGCAACAAACGATGTGTGACGCTCGATTTGAGTACCGAGGAAGGTGCTGCACTCCTCCACGAACTCGTTGAAGATGCGGATCTCTTTTTCGAAAATTTCCGTCCGGGAACGCTTGAGCGGTGGAATATCGACCCACCATCGTTACACGAAGTCAATTCGGAGCTGATCATCGTTCGCCTTTCCGGCTATGGCCAAACCGGTCCGAGATCGACAAAGCCAGGATTCGGGACCGTCGCTGAAGGGATTTCCGGGTGGGCACACGCAAACGGATATCCCGACCGTGGACCGTTGCTCCCACCCATCAGTCTAGCCGATCTGACTGCTGCACAGTTCGCGGTACAGTCAGCAATGTTCGCACTTTTCGAACGGGATATCGGCCACGGGGGGAGTGGCGATGGTCAGGTAATCGATGTCAGTCTCTACGAACCGCTCTTTCGGCTGTTCATCGGCGATGTTGAAGCATTCGAATTCAAAGACAAGGTTCGAGAACGGACCGGAAATCGTCATCCCAATGCCGCGCCGCGCAACATTTTTGAAACCGAAGACGGGCACATAACGCTCTCTGCCTCCTCCCAGTCGATTTTCGAAAACGTGATGCAAGCGATCGATCGACCGGATTTGATTAGCGATCCACGGTTTTCGACCAACGAGAACCGCGTCGAGAATGCCGAAGCGCTCGACAGGATAATCGAAGAGTGGACTCGCCAACGGACGACTGCTCGGGCACTCGAGGAAATGGAAACTGCGGATGCGATCGTTGGTCCCGTCCACACCATCAGTGATATTTTTGAAGATGAACAGTATCGAGCTCGGAATGACATCATCGAAGTAGACGATAGCGACTTTGGATCACTGAAGACACACGCACCCATTCCAAAATTCTCCCGAACACCCGGTAGCGTTCGTCATACTGGGCCTTCACACGGGAAAGATAATCGGGAAGTATACTGTGAAGAGCTAGACCTTCCGACAGAAACGTTCGAACAACTCGTCACCGAAAACGTGATCTAAGATGATACTTTCCGATGTTACACTCCGAGAGGGTGACCAGATGCCCGGTCGGAACTATTCAGTCGAACAGAAGGTCACCGCAGGGAAGAAACTCGATGAACTTGGCCTTGCGTTCATCCAACCCGGGTTCCCGATCACTGGCGAGAAAGATCGGACGGCTATTCGCCGACTCGCGTCGACCACCGATGCCCAAATCGTCGCACTTGCACGGGCCGTCGAGGACGACATCGAAGCTGCAGCCGTCGCAGAGGCGGACGTCGCTGAAGTGATTATCCCAATATCGGATCTTCAGCTCGAATACAGTCTCAAAAAGCCACGAAACGAAGTCCTTAGATTGGCGCGAGAAGCAATCGACCTGGCGACGGAGCATGGTCTCGTGCCACATCTCACACTCATCGATGCGTTTCGTACGGAACCGGAGCATCTCAGCGAAGTAGCAACACGATTCAATGACGTAGATTTCGTGACCCTTGCTGACACCGTTGGCGCTCGGACGCCCGTCTCAGTTCGTGATCTGCTATCCACACTGCAGGAGGACGTTGCGCTTTCTACGATTGGCGTTCACTTTCACGATGATATGGGAGTCGCAACCGCGAACGCATTAGCGGCTTACGAAGTCGGTGTTGGGAAGGCAGACGTTAGTGTTGCCTCCTTGGGTGAACGAGCGGGCAATGCAGCCCTCGAAGAAGTCGTCGCCAGTGGGGTTGTCGAACACGATGTATCATTTGGTGTTACCGAGGACAAGCTTATTCCGACGTGTCGATCGGTTCTCGATATTCTGGAGGAAGCCGACGCTGCTGGCCCGCGGAAAGCAATACTCGGGTCGGAAGTGACGGAACACGAATCGGGGATCCACACAGCAGCCATGCTCCATGAACCGAGTGTTTTCGAACCATTCAATCCCTATGTATTCGGTGGGCACCGTGAATTGTTATTTGGTAGGGGAACCGGTGCCTCTGGCGCTTCGACGTTGTTATCTCGTGCTAACATCGAACCGACGGACCAACGTGTTGAACGATTTCTCGCGCTCCTCGCCGAAAAAGGGCCGATGAATGAAGCAGAGGCGCTGGCGCTTGCCCGATCGAGCATGGAAGAGTGATGGCCCCGGAGATTGAGCGAAGGAGTTCCCAATACGACTAACACAAGATCATACTCGTCACCGATGAGCTCGTCGCCCTCAATTCGGTTGACACACCACCGATGTTCTTCACGGCTTCGAGAACAATTCTATCGCAGCTGCATAACGTGACCAACTTCTCTCGGTATTCACGGTTAATGCGTTAGCAAATAGTTTCTGTCTATGTAGAAACTCGAAGCGGGGAGTGTCCCAAAAGCGCAGGAAACCAGCGCCAGGACAGGTGATCAGTTATGACCCCCTCGAATGAAGACATCATATGAATACTGAATATGTATACAATATACAAGCCGCTACAATCCTCGTTGTAGAACGAACGATTTCGAATATATTCTGCTCGAACCCAATGTGATCAGTAAGTACCATCATGTACTCATAGAATACTTCCCGGAAAGAACCGTGACAGCGAGTATATTCTACACGGCTGAAGCGCAGCATATTACTATTGAGCCACTCTCTAAGCGTAAACTTGCTTAGCTTGCTAAGCACGTAGAGAGTACTGTTACCGAATCAGCCTCGTTGCTTGATCAGATTTTCCATAAAATTCGTCATCACAAGGAACCAAGACGAACTCATTACAAACCACGAGTATACCAGCGAATCCAGCCTGGGCTGGTCAATTCTCGCAGATAAAACTCCCCATTCCCCCTGGTAATGCCCGTATCCGCGGGAACAGACCGTGGAGTATGGCGTCACCATGGTTGGTCGGTACCGCAACCTTTGTCGAAGGCGTCGAACACCATCTTTCCATCACCCGTTGGTTCGAAACTCTCGTTCACTGCGGCCTTGGACATGATTCCATCCGATCTCACAGTAGGTCTCGTTATGATATCTACTTCCTTTCCCTCTCATGAATCTCACCATAAACTACATATCTTTATTATGATTGTGGTCGTACATGTATGGGAGGAGAAGCGAGGACGAAGTCTTCTACAACTCCTATAATTGACAGGTGAATCGGGAGGCGGACAGTCTCGTAAAGGGGGTGTGCCGATGAGCGATTTGAGGGTGGAACCAATCCCAGAGGAGTCACACCACAATGTGGTTACTGGCAATGACAGGCGGGCGACGACCACAAGCCGGAATTCAAGGGCAATTCCGGCACGTACCCACGATCTGTATACGCTCACGAACGCTTGTACTCCGTTTAGTGAGAAAGGATATGAAACCGAATTCGATGTCTTTGATCGAATAAGTACGACGAGGTGATAGCAATGGAAAACAGACGAAACGACGATTCTCCAGCGGAAGATCCCCGGTCTGAGTTCGACAGGGGATTCGATGCGGGAGTAGAACAGGAGCGTGAATTCTACGAACGAAACCGACCGTACGAAAAGCGACGAAATGGATTGAAAGCAGTAATCGGTATCCTCTTGTCACTGCTTAGTTTCCTGCTCGTAGCGATACTTGCGATCGGGATATTGTTCCTCCTCTTCATGGGAGGTGTCTGGTTAGGCGCACTTGCAACGCCCGATCTAGGGGATGTCCCGGTTGCCCCGGTCGTGCCTCAATCGGGAGTCGATGGGGATGTTACCGTAATTGACGGTGATACGACGGTCACCGTTGCCGGTAGTGGTGGGGTGAACGTACCCGTTCCGGGCTATGGTGGTGTCGCGGTGTACATCGAACCAACTGCAATCACGGTGCCAACAAATGGAGATTTAGCCGGAATCAGTATTCGAACCGGAGGCATCTCCGTGCAACAAACCTAATCGGCATTTCAAATTACCTGCCTACCGCTGGGGGTTTAAACGGGGGACAAGGGTAGGACCATGCAGCAAAGACAATTCGTTAGAATCGGATAGCACCCGATATACAGATTTGGCGATTTACGAAGGCGTACGTCAATGTATACAATGAGCTCCCGTCGTGTGATGCTTCGGCCGCTGAACTATCTACTTACCTGAGCCCATCCGCAGGAAACATTCTTAATAATCTCGCCCCATTGCGTATCCATGTCAACACATGACGAGGTGATCGAAACTTGTTCTTCAACCGATGTCGAGCTGGTACGATTGCTTTACGTTGGAAACGACGGTGTTCCCCGCGGTCGTGTCGTGGATGCCGATCAAATCGAATCGACACTCGCTGGCGGAATAAATCTCTCATCTGCGATGCAGTCGTTCAATTCACTCGACCACCTCGCGCCGGGTGGTATGTTTGGCGCTGCAGGTGAAGTCCGGATGGTACCTGACCCGGAGACGTTTCGGGTACTTCCGTATGCAGACCGGGCAGCAGTCATGCTTTGTGACCTCTACGATCTCGACCAGAGTCCGTGGAACGCTGATCCGCGGAATGCCCTCACATCGTTTCTCGACGAAATACCCTACGATGTAAATGCTGCATTCGAAAGCGAGTTTTATCTCACGCGAGAGTCGGATGACGGCGAGATGATCCCCTTCGATCAGAGCGTCTGTTTCGGCGCGGACGGAATGCAGAACACAAACGACATCATCCTCGACATGACCGATGCGCTGAAAGCCCAAGATATGGACATCGTGGCGTACTACCCAGAGTACGGTCCCGGCCAACAGGAACTCGTTGTCAAGCACGCACCCGGACTGCGAGCCGCCGACAATCACGTTCTGTATAAGCAGACGATCAATGGCGTCGCGTCAAATCATGGTGTTGACGCCACGTTTCTTCCGAAACCCTTGCCGGATGCCGCTGGTTCCGGATGCCACATACACGTCTCTCTGTGGGATGACGGGGAAAACGCGTTCTATGACCCTGACAGCGATGGACAGTATGGCCTCAGTGAAACGGCTCGCCATTTCATCGGTGGAGTGCTCGATCACGCACCTGCACTCGTTGCTCTCACGGCCGCGACCATCACTTCCTACCGCCGACTGCGCCCGCACATGTGGGCATCAGCATTCACCTGCTGGGGACAGGACAACCGTGAAGCGATCGTCCGCGTACCGTCCTCTCAGTGGGACGATCCGAGCGAGACGACACGGTTGGAATTCAAGCCTGCGGACAACACAGCCAATCCGTATCTCGCAGAACTCGGTTTGCTCGCCGCCGGGATGGATGGAGTCCAACGTAAACTCGATCCAGGTGATCCAGTAAACGAAGACCCGGCCGAGATGGCTCCCGACGAACGAGAGAGCCGAGGGATTCGGCGACTTCCCGAAACGCTGGGTGAAGCCATCACCGAACTTGCGGCTGACGACGTACTCGCGAGCGCCTTTGGAGAGACCCTCTTTCAATCGTACCTCGAAGTCAAGCGCAGCCAGTGGGACGAATTTACAGGGACAGTTACTGAGTGGGAACGTGAAACGCTCACTCGATCGTTCTAATGACTGACCTTCCACCGCTGTTCGACGGATTCGACTTCGACGTGTCGGTACTACCAGGGTTTCCGGACGTCCATGAAGCCTATCGGGTGCTTCGCGACCAGAAGGACATGGTCTGTGGCGCCTATGCGCTCACATACCTGCTTCGAGCCCACGGTATCACCAGTCGTGGAACTGACTTCGACTATCTGACGGTTGACCACGTGGCCGAGGCAGCCGGTACTGCACTCGAACCGCATAACGCCGAGCGCCAAAACCGAGTCGAAGAGCTAATCTCGACGGATGAAATTCCGGCTGACCGTGCGTCCACTTGGTTCATGCACGACTACTTCGATACCAACCTCTCCGTCGTCGAAGACGAAGGAGGAACGAGTCCCGACGGTCTCGTCGTGGCATGCAAAGCCGTTTCCGAAGGGAAAATCGAAGCGATTCCTGTGCCGGCCGTTCACGATAACGCAGTCCAACTGAACGCTAGTCGCTTCGAATCCCTCTTGGATGCGATGATGGGGGGCGACCTTCCCGTACAGCCCATCTGTAACTACAACCTCGGCCATACGCTCGCACCAGGTGGGCTTCTCGGACACAAATACAATCTCGTGGCCTTGCTTACACAGTGGGACGATCCATCGTACTTCCGAACGCTGGACTGGGATGTCGGGCACTTCACAACGATCGCCGGACGTATAACACGGAGCGGCAGCGAGGAACGGTATCTCGCGATCCGAGATTCCTACAAGACGTTCGGATGGGATGGCTATCATCTCCAGCCAGAGTCGTACATCCGACAGGGCCTCGTCCGAGCCGATGACCATAGGGACGGTGGTGTCCTCTTGGTAACTCCCGCAGAGGACAGTGATGACGTTCGTGATTGGCTTGCTGCACACGATCTCGAACCTGGACTCTGGGACAATGGGAGTGCATACACCGGGGAAAACGATGACTGAACTGACCAGCAGTGAACGAGCGGTCGTCGAGGCCGGCTGTTCGTGGATCGACGACAATGCGGACGTACTCATCGAACTCCTAGGTGATCTCGTCGCACGTCCAAGCCTCTCTGGCAGCGAAGGAGTCCACGACGACGATGAAACGACCGTCGGTCATCTCTGGTCGTTTCTCGCCGACCGTGCCGACACGTTCGACGTCGCTACCCAGCCGATTCCATCCACGAGTGACTACCGGCAGGACACACGAGAGAACGTCTATACGACCCTCACTGGGGAAGGAGATTCCGGCTTTGTCGCTACTAGTCACACGGATGTGGTTCCCCCAGGGTCAGATGACGACTGGCCGGAAGGCGATCCATGGACGATGCGCGACGCTGTCGTTCGGCGCACTGGTGACTGTACGGTTGAGGTTACCGTTGGTGACTGCGTTGAAGAACGAACCATCCGTGATCGGATGGACCGCATCTGGAAACTGCGCGGTATCGACGAGGTAGATGCGCTGGTTGGGCGAGGCGTCTACGACAACAAGGCATCCATCGTTTGTCTCGTCGGGAGCGTACTCGGCCTCGATACCGCACTCAGTGAGACACCGTCGTCACTCGGCGGAGACGTTGTTCATGGCCATCTCGTGGGTGAAGAGGTCTACCAGGTAGGGGCGAAAAACATGGTTGGCTGGGGTGCGGGAGAAAACTGGCTCGGCGAGCGCTACGATTCCTACGATGATTGGACTGCGGCGGTCCTCGAGGGCTCGTATGGCTTCGTACCGGTAGTCGGCCATCGTGGACTTGTGTGGGTAACGCTACGTGCTCGTGGCGAGTCCGCGCATGCATCAACGCCCGAACTCGGTCGAAACGCTGTACTCGGGATGGCAAAGGCACTTACGGAGACGGAGACCGATGTGTATCATGAGAGTATCGCCGATCTGTTCATCGACGACCCTCTCCTCGGTGACCTTACCGTGGCACCGGGGACAACTATCGTCGGTGGCGGTATCGAACACGTTGACCACAAAACAGGGGAAATCGACCGTGGCGGTGTGAACACCATCCCGGACTGGTGTGAGGCGACGTTCGATATCCGGATTCCGCGTTGGGAGGGATTCCCCGACGGGGTAAACGATCTCCAAGAAACGCTTTGCGAAGAGATCGAACGACGTGCGACCACCGTTGCCCCCGATGTGAAATTCGAGGTTACAATCGGGGAACACGAATTCTTCCCGCCAGTAGCACTCGCCACAGACCAGGAGGCTACTGCTGACCACTCGCTCGTTCGGACCGCGGCATGGGCGGCCACGGACACAGTAGGATATGACCCCGGAATTGACGTTGCACCGGGAGTAACCGATGCTGCGTTCGTCTATAATGGAACACACATTCCGACACTCGTCGAGTACGGGCCAGCCGGTGCACTCTCACACGAATCGTTAGAGTTCGTCGAGCGCGAGCAGGTAATTGCAGGTGCAAAGGCAATGCTCAAGTTCGCCGTTGCAGAGGTCGGACTAGCAGAACAACGATAGGGCCGACCGGGGCCTTGTGAGGGTACACTAATCGGAAAGTGCGTCTCTGAGCAGCAAAATCCAGCAGAATATTTAACTATATGTGCTTGAGATTGTGACACACAGAGGGATACAATGTCAACAGAAACGGATATTGCTGAATCGAAAGGACTGGCAAAACAACTCGGGTTCTGGCATCTGTGGGCAATCGGTGTCGGCTCTGTAGTCGGGGATGGGATCTTTCTACTTCTGGGGGACGGCATCGCCACCGCAGGTCCTGCCGCACTACTAGCGTACGTGCTTGCCGGCCTGTTTATGCTCTTCATTGCGCTTGCAGTTAGCGACCTTGCGGTCGGTCTCCCGAGCGCAGGAGCGATGTGGATTTGGGGTCGCGAGCTTCTCGGCGATTATGCAGGATTCATTAGCGGACTCTCGTATGCTATCGGGTGGATCATTGCTGGTGGTAGCGTCGGACTTGCGATGGGCCGAATCACACAGTTTTTCGTACCGGGTCTCGGCATCCCGGCTGCCATGTGGGGGATCATCTTCGTATCGATCTTCGCGGTCATCCAGCTGGGCGGTGTGTTCTTTTCAAGCAGAATCCAACTCGGGACTGTCCTCATATTGGTCGCAATCGTGCTGATATTCGGCGTCAGCACCATCGTGAGCGGCGATTTCTCCAGCCAACGATTCACACCATTCTTCCCCAATGGGGTCGGAAGCGTTTGGGCCGCAATGGCGTTTGGCATGTATGCCTACATGGGACCACTTACCCTCACGACGGGTGGTGACGAGGCAAAAAACGTTAGTGACATCCCCCGGGCACTCGTCGTCGCCTGTCTCACCTTCCTCTTTATCTACACGCTCGCAATGGTGGGTATGATCGGTCTGATGGGATACGAACAGTTTACCTCGCTCGAATCGCCGTTCACTACGACTGCACAGATGGTCTGGGGGTCAAACGCAGCGCTCATCATCAACTTCGCGGCGTGGATCGCTGCGTTCACTAGCTTGTTCATGGGAACGATGTATTCCGCACCCCGAATGCTTTACAAAATGGGTGAGATGAAAGTCCTCCCAGACATCTTTGGGCAGGTGTATCGAGAAACCCGTGTTCCACTTTTCTCGACACTGTTTGTCTGGGCGTGCAGTGTTTGTCTCCTCCTTATCGCTCACTTCGAACTGCTCGACTACGGTCAACTTTCGCTGCTGTTAGTATTCGCGTGGGAAATCACGTGGGGCATTGCGATCATTGCAGCCATCAAATACCGTCGTGACCATACCGGGCACGTCAACGACCAAAGCTGGAAACAGCCACTCTTCCCCTTGTTCCCGTTGCTTGGAATCATTGGTGTCCTCTTCATCCTCTATGGCACGTTCAAAGGTGCCGTAGAATCGTTCGGACTCGGAATCGCCTTCCTGATCGGTATCTCTGCTATCTACTACTTCTACGGTCGTCAACGAATGGACGAGGCTCAGATCCCGACGGTACTCGATACTGACGCCCAACCGAGTGCAGACGACTGAACCGATTTTCGGATTTCTGCTTTTGATTGCTGTCAGAGGTCGTAGAGCCGAACGGCGTTCTCACGGAGAATACTACGAGCCACTTTTTCGGCATATTCTTCGGTCATAAAGCCGTCTTGGTGGAGTCGTTCGAGAACACTCGTGAGGTCAGCACGGAACCGACGTTCCGCAAGCAAGTAGAGTTCCGGGACGGAAAACGCGTCCGAAGCGTAGAGTAACTTCGTCGTCGGTGCCAGTTCGAGCGCTTGTGAGATGAGCGGTTCTACACCGTGCTGGATGAACGGCGTGGCGAGTGAGAGGTCGAGGTAGACGTTGTCAAGTGTTGCGGTGACGTATCCGGCTGCCCGGGTGTACGGGTAGCCACCATGGAGGAGGACTATCGGTGTATCCGCATGCGTTCGGAGGAACTCGTAAAGGTAGGTCGGGTCGACGAATCTGGGGTTGGCATCGGCGTCACCGAATCCAGTGTGAAACTGCAGCGGTACATCGTGGCGTGCAGCGGCCTCTGCTGCGAGATGGACGATGTAGTCGTTGAGGACAGGGTGTTCAAGTCGCCCACTCCATTTCTTACGGACATTTTCGTATGCAGTTCGAAGCGCATCACGATCATGTTCGTGTATATCAAGGCCCGTGCGATACGCGACGACCGTTTTCAGCGCGACGAATTCTTCACTGAGGACGTCGTCCAAATGAGCTACGAACGCATCTTCGAACGAGTCGACCGAATTGTAATTCGGAATCATCGCTTCGGCGGCGTTCTCGATCCGATGAATGGGTTTGATCGCAACGTCCGTGTACGTCGCAAATTCCGAGGGTGAGACATCCGGGAATCCATCGTCTACGAGGATGTACTCCGTATTCGTCTGTGAGAGAAGTGCCTGTGTGTACTCCCCGAGGTCGACGTCCGCTCTGCATTCAAGCAGTGTTTCCTCGTCCTTTCCATCGAACTGTTCACCAAGGAGATCGAGTACTGACCGGTAGTTCAGCGTATGGCGAGCATTCTCCTGTGAGAGATTGCCCTCGGTAAAGAAGCTCGCAAACGACTGGGTGACTGTTTCATGTGAGAGTGGTTCAACGGCGTGTGCGTGATTGTCGATGAGTGGCGTGGATTCGACAGTCTCCCGAATTGGCATGCCGGACGTGGAACGGCCGTCTAGATAAGCATTCGTACCACTTCGAGGATAGTAGAGCCTAATTGAACGACAATATCGAGTTCGTCCTGTATCTAGTACAATCGAGTATAGGTCTCAACGTCCCAGTCAGTTACTGCGCTCATTGCGTCTTGCCAGGTTGCTCGTTTCACCGCGAGGTACGTTCGATGGAGTTCGCTCCCCATTGCCTGCTTGAGGACGGCATCGTTTTCGAGTTCGTCAAGCGCCTCGCCGAGCGACTGTGGGAGACGCTCGATATTACGGCGGCTCCGCTCCGATTGAGAAAGGTCACCAGGATTGACATCGACTGGCTTGCCGGGATCGAGTTCACGCTCGATTCCATCGTGACCGGCAGCCAGAGTTCCGAGGAGCGTCAAGTAGGGATTCGCCGTGTTATCAGCAGCTTTGAGTTCGATTCGTGTAGTCTCGGCCGGTGTCGTCCACTGAGATGAGGGGATTCGAACCATCGCCTCGCGATTGTCGTATCCCCATGCCGTGTAAGCCGATGCCCACGCATCGGGCTGGAGTCGCTTGTATGAAACGACGGACGGTGCTGTTAGTGCAACGAGCGCTCTCGCATGGTCAAGGACACCTCCAATGAACTGTCGGCACGTCTCAGAGATACTGTAGTTGGACGTGCTATCCGAATCGTAGAACCTGTTTTCGTCTCCATGCCAGAGTGAAAGGTGGAGATGACAACCACTGCCTGCGTGCTCCGGAAACGGCTTCGGAGAGAACGTCGCTCGAAGGTTGTGATTTTTGGCGACTGCTTTTACTGTCTGTTTGTAAAACGTCTGATTGTCACCTGGCGTGAGCCCATCGCCATGCTTGATTGCAATTTCCTGCTGTCCAGGACTGTATTCAGGGTAATAGACCGATGTCTCCATGCCTTGAGCAGAGAGGCCGTTGACAATCTCGAGAATGATATCATGCGCATTCTGTATGCCATCTGCCGTATAACAACCGCTCCGATCGAATGGTTCGAATCCGTCTTCCGTCTTACGGACGAGATACCATTCCGGCTCGAATGCAGCACGCGTTTGAGACTCGAACGTGTCGAGGAACGTTTGTAGGCGTGATCGAGGATCGATTGGCCACGGCGTTTGATCGAGTTGATAGAGGTCACACATCATCGCGGCCCCACGGTCTGCATATGGAAGAAGCCGGAACGTCTCGGGGTCGGGGATGAGTCTGACTTCTCCGACACGGCTAAGCGGGGCGTTTTCCGTCGGATAGTCGGTGTCGGTAAATGCCTGCTGTGCCTGTGCGATGTTGGCACCATTGGCGAACACACTCTCAATATCGTTCGCGTTGACGACTCGTCCACGTTCGACGCCCGCATTGTCAACCCAGAAGAGACGAACTAGCTCGACATCGTGGCGCTCACATTTTTCGATGACTTCTGATTTGTTGGGCATGCTACCTCCCGAAGAGAACGGTAACGAACCATATCATTATTTTCTCTACGAAAGTCTACCCAGCTGACTTTCGAATACTATCTATACTTGCTTTCCTCGATGACCGCCAATTCGGGAAGATTGATTCCTAAAACGGTTCGCGAGCGCTCAACACCTACAACGAGAAGTCGATGGACGACAAAACGCAAACTATCCACATCTACAACCGGTCCAACGATAGGAACGAGCAGATCGACGATTGGCGCTACCCGGAGGATGAAGGAGAGACAACTAAATCATCCAGATAACGGGTTTCTCCGTAAGTTCTTTTGAGCATCATCATCGTTCACAATCTCATTCAAAACCTCATATGTCGTTCGACGTGTCCACCTAAGCTCCTCCGCACTATCGTTCCTCACAAATTGTTCGAACGATTCGATGATCCGTTGTACGACTTAGAGCGAGTCTTCGTATTGGCCGGCCGGATCCTGCTGGTCATCGATTGCCTGCGTAAACAGATCTTCGGATAGTTCATTTTCGGATCCATCTCCCGTTTCTTGGGCCGAAATACCGAGTGTAAGGAGTTCCTCGATCGCTTGTTCTCGGTTCAGAAAATCACCCTGCTCGACGAGGCGGTCGATATTACTCTCGATACGGTCGGGCAGTGTTACCTCAAACGTAGCCATATGCACAATATTTTCTGTAGATTGATTAAGTCTTGCATTACCCGCACACCACGGAGTCGTGCCATTCTACGGACAGGGCGCCCCGAGTGTCTCGAGGCGTGACCTTGAGACGGTTCACGGGGCTGCGTACGGACAGATTCGATTATCACACTGATCAAGAGGTGGACGACGCGTCAAAGTCCCATACTCCGATTGCAAGCCAATCCCAGTTATAGGCTCCACCTTACACACCACTGAACGAACTAAAGGGCGAGATGTTCACTCTCAACATCTCAGCATCGGGTCTATTCATCCGAAGTGTTTTATCGATTCTCGCTCTTCATTCTCTTCAACGAACGGTGTTACGTCACCACATACCACTATGACCCACCAGCCTGATCACGACACAAATGCTGAGGAGTTTGCAGCACACATCGGTACTGAGACCACCTTCTTTCGTGACCTCGTCGAACATGCACTCGATGGATTTCTCACCCTCGATCCGGATGGAACCATCGTATTCTCAAATCGCGCGGCTGAACGTCTTTTTGGATGGTTTGACGATGGTCTTGTCGGTCAATCGATACTGAAATTGTTTCCGGAGCGTCATCGGGAAGCGTATTTTGACTCGTTTTATCGACGCGTGGGTGATGGTACGCGGGAGGTAGATCGCGAGTACGTCGAACGAGTCGGGTTACATGCAGACGGATCTGAGCTCTCGTTGGCGTTCTCATTCTTTGAATACGAGTATGATGGACAGCAACTTTTCACGGCGATTATCCGTGACATCACGGAGCGAAAGCAGCGAGAAAGAGAACTCGAGAATACCAAGGAGAAGTACAAAAAACTCGTCGAAACAGCTCCTGATGCGATCTTCATCGCAGACGCCGAAACAGGAACGATCGAGGACGTCAATCAGGCTGCAGTATCACTCACGGGCAAATCACGTGGAGAACTCTGTGAACTGCATCTGTCGGAGTTGCATCCCTCAGAACAGGCCAACCAATATACGGAAAACTTCCAAGAGCTCGTCAAGCGTGGTAGCGTCCCCGGTGATTCGACAGGTGTGATTCGCCACGATATGAATCATCACATTGCCCACGACGACGGGTCTCGCCTCCCTGTCGAAGTTAGCTCCGGTATCACAGAATTAGACGGGAAAACAGTCATACAGGGGATCTTCCGAGATATCTCTAAACGACAAGAGCGGGAAGAAGAGCTCCGACAGGAGCGAGATCTCACCGAACGTATTCTCGAAACAAGTCCGATTGCAGTTGGCGTCTTCACACCAGATAGGCAACTCGTTCGCGCGAACGAACAAGTCGAAGAGATCCTTGGGTTGTCAGTCGATCAGTTGACGAGTCTCTCTACCTTGGATGAGGTGTTTACCCTGTACGATACCGAAAATCGACCCATAGATCCAAGCGACGGTTTAATCGCAGAAGTCATCGATACGGGGAACCCTATCTATGATTATGAAGCGCTGCTCGAGCGACCCGACGGAGAGCGGTATTGGATTTCATTACATGCTGCTCCGCTCAGGTCCCTAGATGATGAACTCGAATACATAGTTCTCATTGGCGAGGATATCTCTGAGCGAAAAGAACGTGAAAGCGCTATCGAAGAGCACCGTGACCGCCTCGAAACGCTCAATCGAATCAACCGACTCATTCGCGAAATCAACCAAACGCTCGTTCGAACGACGACGCGGGACGAAATCGAGGCCAGCGTCTGCGAACGGCTCGCTGCGTCCGATCTCTATCAGGACGTGTTCATCGGTGAACAGTCGTTACCGAGTGGCGGAATTGAACCCCGCACCAGTGCAAACGTCGATTCGGACTACATTGCCCGACTTAGCAGGACGGATTCGGCCGAGACGAGCACCGGCGGTGCTGCCGAAGCACTACGAACGCAAGAACTTCAACTAATCACCTCGGTCGAATCCGATCCCCGATTTCCCGACTCATTGCGAGACGAAGCACTTGCACGTGGCTTTTGTTCCGTGCTGTGTATTCCACTCGTCTATGGCGAAACAACGTATGGGGTGTTGGTTGTCCCTGCATCTCGGTCTGATGCATTCAGCGAGCGAGAACAAGCAGTCTTCGAGGAACTAGGTGAGACGATTGGATACGCGATCCATGCCGCGGAGAGTAAGAAGCTACTCCATACGGATAGTCACTACGAACTCACATTCGACCTTACCGAAACGTCAGCGTTCTTTATCACTGCATCCGCTGATTTGCAGTGCTCGATCACGCTCGAAGACCTCGTTCCATCCACGAACAAAGAACTGCTCTACTATATCACGCTAGAGAATGCCCCAGTCGACTCATTTCTCGAGTTGGCACGCCGACAACCGATCGTTAAAAAGGCCCGCTGTATCAGTACCGAATCGGAGGCCAGTTTGCTTGAAATCGTGTTTGTGGGAGCATCGACTTCCCCACAAGTGCTCATCGAACGGGGTGCCCGCATCAAACACGCGGAGGTGGTGGACGGAAGAGGGGCGTTCGTCGCTGAAGCCCCGGCTGATGCTGATATCCGAACGCTCACCGATGCTGTACAATCGGTTCATCCAAACGCTCGCCTCACGATGAAACAAGAAGTTAAGCGTTCTGTCCAGCCGCTCCGAAGGCAACATGCGCGCCTCAGGAGTCAGTTAACTGACCGCCAGCAAGCGTCCTTGACCGCAGCTTATAATGCCGGATTCTTCGAGTGGCCGCGTGAGAGTACTGGTGAAGAGGTCGCAGATTCACTCGGGGTTTCGGCACCCACGTTCCACCAGCATCTGAGAGCCAGCGAACGCAAACTGTTAGCAGTGTTCTTCGGGAAAGCAAAAGCGATGGAGTCGAATCGTTCCTAACTGTTTAGGGCAACTGCTTTTTAAGAGTGGTTTACAATGTGGATCCATGAAAACCGGGAAATCGACGAATTCGGGACACCCTTCCGAAGAGGAGGCAGTAGACCTACTGCGACATGAACACCGTCGTGCAATCATCACGTATCTCGACCAGAAACCGATCGATTGCGCCAGCTTTGGCGACCTCGTTGAATGTATCATCTCTTCGGGGTCGAAGAGAGAAACAACGTTAGATGAGCGCCGTGAGCAGGTTGCAATTGGCTTACTCCACAATCACCTGCCGAGGCTAGCGGATGCTGATGTGCTTGAATACGATCAGCGAAGTGAGACGGTTCGCTATTGGGGAGATTCTCGATTTGAATCGATCCTCGAGACGGCCAACAATGCCGAATAGAGAGTCGAAACCGGCTGTTTTTCTCTTCTGCGTCTATGAGCGCGGTTTGTAGCTTCGTATCGCTTTTCCACGGGGTGACCAATCACTCACGTCTCTCGTGTCTGGTTGTATTACTGAAACGTTATCATATTTCGGAGCGTCAGGTACAACGGGGAATCAACATGGCAGCTACAGCAACCGACAACGTCGAACTCGTTCGGGGAATCTACGAATCCTTCAATCAGGGTGATCTCGACGATGTGCTGGCCAGGATGGCCGACGATGTGACGTGGATCGAACCCGAAGGGGATCCACTCTTTGGCGGCACCTACCGCACACCCGACGATGTTCGAACACACGTGTTCATCCCAGCAGTCGAAGAATACGACGACTTTACGGTTACCCCGGAGCGCTTTATCGACGGCGGTGACACCGTCGTCGTGGAAGGTATATTCACGGGCACATCCAAGGCGGGAACACCGTTCGAACTCCCGTTTGCCCACGTGTGTGACGTGCGGGACGGGAAGATCACGCGATTTGCCAACTACGAGGATACCGCACTCTCCCAACAGACGCGAGAGGAATAGTCCCTCACGTTCCCGTTGCACCTTCTCGCTCGGACACTGGAGAGACGGGTTACGCGGCGTCAGTTGGGTCGTACGGGTGCGCGTCGTCAACTGATGGTGCCCCGATCGCGAGGATACGTGTGGCCGTTTCGGCGGTTTCGGGATTGAACGCTCGCTGCGGGCTCCCGGGGTCGACGAACAGGACTTGATCGGATTCCACAACATACGTCTCGTCGGGAGTTTCGACGTGAAGCGTCCCGTCGAGAACGTAGAATGCCTCGACTTGCTCGTCGTGGATGTGGTAGCTCAGCCCGGACTGCTCACCGGGCGAGAGTTCGTAGACCCGGAGACCGAGTTTCGAGTTCTGATAGTCGTATCCTGCGGCAACACTGAGCGACCGGACATCGGTCGGACGGTCGTCCCACTGGTCGAGGTCGGTCGGGTCGATGAGATGATATCCCATACCTATCGCTGACAGTGGTGCGTGTTTAAATGCTCGGACTAGTAGCTTGATCCCGAGTCGGTACTACGTTAGTATTGTATACTAACTCAGAACCACACGATTACTGATCGCTCGCCAGATCATCTTCAGGATGGCCACGACTGATCCTTGGGCAAAACGCTCGCCGTTTTCCGACGACCTCCGGATTTCAATCGTGTGATCGTTTCCGGAAAACACCACCGTTGCAGTCACGTGATTCGGTAGAGAGGACACTGTGGCCGTTCGGAAATAGTGTTCATACCGTGGATGGATTTGATGTGACACGAGTACTGTATTTACATTGAACAGTCTGCTTCACTCTGGATTGACAACACAGAAAGCGAATCATCAACAGTGGCGAGCAGTGTCCCCTCATCGGACTCGACCACCAGTTCAATTTGGAAAGGGCACTCGTGAACCGTGTAGTCGGGTGTTGGAAGCTCCCAATCGAATGTATCGACAGTTGCAATCTCTAACGTACGAAGAGCACACACAATCCGTACATCGTCCCTGATGGCGACGAGCGGATCGATTGCAACTTGGAATGTACATTTCAAACATTCTATTTTCGCAAACACATCGGTTTGGCTGTCGCTCTGGCTGAGAATACTGGGTGTTCCAGTAACGAGGTCACGGGTAGTCCGGGCAGTACAGAAAGGACATTGTCCGTCTCGCGCGAGAGCGAGATGCGAACGCAGGCGTCGATGGAACGTCAACAAAACGTCTGTATCACTTCGATCTGTGAGGCCGTTCGCTGGGAATGGATAGGTGTATCTGCTTGCCGGCGATTCGCAGCTCGAACATTGCACTGAAAGGAAGCCTCTTCGATACTCGACAATCAGTTTGCCATCACACGTCGGGCACGAGAAATCGACGTGGAGCGTCCGGTCAGCATCCTCCATCGGTCGGTTCGCTAGCACTGCCCGGTAGAGAGCCGTCGCGGCCGCTGTCGGAACATAGCCATCATCAACGCGTCGGATGTAACTGCCGCGTAACTCGTTGAGATGATAGTTGAACTGGCCGCTGTCTTCGATGCCAACGGTCTGCATCAACTCGGCGTAACCCCGTGGTTCCGTCCATTCGCCCTCCCACTTTTCGAACAAAGATAAAAGAATGTCTAAACGGACTTCATGGGAAAGAACGGAAAACGCTGCTCGAGGAGCAGCCAAGTCATCGGCCGTCATGGGGTTTAGATTCTTGGCGTGAATCAATGAGTGTGTGGGTCTGTGAACTGTGTTTCACAAAAAGAATATACCCTGCATTATCCATCCGGCACCATGGAAGAACATGCGGTGGATACAAGCGACGGTCCTGCCTCAGCAGTCAGATCCCTCCCGCGACGCTTACTCATTCGTCTGACTAATGTGAATATTTGGATGCTAATGGGTTTCTGGTTCACACTCGGGGGGCTCTCGCATTATCTCGGTGGACCCTGGTGGCTCGGATTTCTTTGTTTCCTCCTCGCGGGAATCCTTCCGATCGTTCTCCAAACCGTTTCTATTGAAGAGGATGATACCGAATACGAGATTACGAACCGAGAACGGGCTGTCTATGTACTTTCCGTCCTTTCTTGGTCGGTTACACCCTGGGGCGTTCTCACTCAAATCCTCCAGCTTGGTGGACAACTCGTTGCCTATGCCCGGTACCGAGGCGGGAAACCGAGTCCAGAGATTCATACACCTGAGACGGCGCTCAATCTCCCTTTCGATGGTGAGTGGACCGTCGTCAACGGCGGTATCACCAAAGACACGTCACACTCATGGGAGATACTCTCCCAGCGCTATGCATACGATTTTGTCATCACCGATGAGGATGGTAACACCCATACTGACAACGGCGAGGAATTAGACGATTACTACGCTTTCGGAAAACCAATCCGTGCGCCTGCGGATGGTACCGTAGTCGCAGTGAGTGACCGACGCCGTGACTTCCCCCACCCGGAGAGTGCGCGGATCGAGTGGCGCACGTGGGACATCGCAGGCAATCACGTTACGATCGAACACGAAGCTGGTGAATTCTCGTTCCTCGCGCACCTCAAGGCGGGAAGTACGACTGTTTCCGAGGACGATTCCGTTACGACAGGGGACGTAATTGGCCAGTGCGGGAACTCTGGACATTCGACCGAACCACACTTGCACTATCAGTTACAGGACACCAAGAATTTCTGGACGGCCGCCGGGCTGGTCCCACGCTTCATTGACGTCGATATCGACCGCGACGATGAGAAAGCGGTCAGTTATGAGCCCACCCATGACTCGAACGAGGGCGTTTATTTGTTTGCCAGTGACCGAGTAGGAGCCACAAAGTAGCGTCTGCCCATAATTGATGCGCACGTGGGGTATTCCCCCGATGAATACCGATACTGAACCAACAGAGTCCAACTATAATGGCCGCAACGGTTTCCCGCGGTGGCCGTTCGTGCAGACGGACACCGACTTGCCGAACTAACCACCGCAGTAACCGTTTTGCTGCAAAGTACCGTCTGTCAGTAGTCCTCACTAGGGACGACCACTATATCACTGTCAGACTGAAGCGATCGAGTGTAAACTCTCATGAGAGAGTACTCCGACGCTCGGTATCGAATCCGAGGTATCCGACTGTGGTGGCAACTCAACGAAATAACGCGATACACATCCGCTAGTTTCGGCAAAAATCTCTCGCGATCTGAAGACGGTGTCGATACAGGCACTTAAGTAGATATTCGCTCGGAATCAATGCCCACATACGATGCCACGTATACAGCTCAAAATCAACGCCGCTGTGTCACAGGACCGGCTGGCCGCTGCCTCTATAGAATTCCCGGATGAAGAGTCGGGTCGTTCATAGTGCCACCACCAGTTTTGAAGAACGAACCAGCCTCAGTAAGCATGGTCTTGGCAGGAATGCACGTGAGTGTAGCGGTCATCAGCGTCATCCTATTGACTCGAATATCCGAAACCGCATCAGAATCCGGTAATCCTCGCTGAACAATATTTTTGTATTACTACATATCAATTTGCACCCATCGATCGAAATTCTATTTTAAAGTACTTTTCCAGCCGTCAAAGCTGCCTTCGATTGTACCTGCTCTAATGCCCCCTCACTAAGGGCGCGCGCCGACATGACCGACATCCCTGGAGAGCGAGGCTGTCAGGCCGAGTAAGTCGGCGTAGTCGCAAAGTAATAAACGGAGGAGTGAAAGTCGTAATGAGGGTTCGGCATGGTTGATCCCTGTTATTATTGGATAGGGGTTTTTCTCCGCCGACATCGTGGAGGGGTTATGGATGGCATCCACGACCTCGGTGGGATGGACGGGTTCGACGACCTCCCACCAGACGAACCCGACGATGCATCACCGTTTCACCAAGACTGGGAGGGACGCGTCTACGCACTGTTCGTCACCGGTATCGCCAGTGGTGCGTTCAATCTAGACGAGTTCCGCTACACGCTCGAACAGCACAATCCCGAATTTTATCTGGAAAGGTCGTACTACGAGCGCTGGCTCACAGGCATTGAATCGCTCCTCCTCGACGCTGGCGTCATCGACCGTGGCGAACTCGCAGACCGAGTAACAGCGTTCGAGTGTGGAGAGGCCGAGATTTCCGACAAACCCGGCCCGTCTCTGGACGAACTCACCGAAGGAGTCGCTAAGGTCTACCAATCGGGACGCGTACGGGAAACCCCTGTGTTTGAACCCGGTGACGAGGTCGAAGTCCGAAATGACCATCCGAAGGGCCACACCCGGTGTCCGAGGTACATCCGTGGCATCCGGGGAACGATTCATGCCCATCGAGGAACTCACGTCCTACCGGACGCGAGTGCCCACGGAGAGGACCGTGCGGAACCACTCTACAACGTCAAATTCGACGCCGCCAACGTTTGGGGTGCCAACCATACCGATGCCGACGCCGTCCACATCGAACTCTGGGAAAGTTACCTTAGCAAACCATGACAGACACATCAGATTCCACCACCGAGACGAACGACCTTCATGACCACGACCCCGAGGCCCGAGCCAGGGCACTCCAATCACTGCTGACTGAGAAGGGATTGTTGAGCACCGATGCCGTAGACGACGTGATTTCTACGTATGAGGAAGCGGTCGGCCCGTTGATCGGCGCAAAAGTAGTCGCGCGGGCTTGGACCGGCCCAGACTTCAAAGAGCGTCTCCTCGAGAACGGAATCGAGGCAGTGGCCCACCTTGACGTGGCGGTCAGCGACGAGGTGATGGAACTGCGAGTCGTCGAGAATACACCCAAGACGCACAATCTCGTGGTTTGTACGCTTTGCTCGTGTTATCCGTGGGCGGTCCTTGGACTTCCCCCCACCTGGTATAAAACACCGGCTTACCGCTCGCGGGCCGTCGACGAACCCCGAGCGCTGCTTCGCGAGGAGTTCGATACCGAGATTCCCGGCGATGTCGAGTTGGAAGTGTGGGACAGTAACTCCGAGATTCGGTATATGGTGTTACCCCAACGCCCACCCGGAACCGATCAGCTGAGCGAAACCGAACTCCGGGACATCGTGACGCGCAACGCCATGTTGGGGGTGGAGCGGCTCGTATGACTGATTCCACGCCAGAACCCGGTGACGAGGCACCGACGTTCGACGCCCCGTGGCAGGCACGTGCGTTCGCCCTCGCAGTTGCCCTCACCGACGAACTCGGCGATGAGACCCTCACCTGGGAGGAGTTCCAGACTCGTCTCATCGAGGAAGTGAACGCCGACCGGGAGAACGGCGAACCGAATACGGTCTACTACCGCCAATGGTTAACCGCGCTCGAACGGTCGTTGGTCGAACGAGGGATTCTCGACTACGGTGATCTCGCGGCCCGCGTCGCGGCGTTCGAAAACGGTGACCGAGACGGCCACGAGTTCGTCGAAGGGGACCCCCACGCTCATGCAGACCGCCTGCCAGATGGCCACGCCGAAGGAAATCATCACGACCACGAAATTACCGCGAATAAAAGCGATAGGCAGCCACACTGAAGTTCAGGTCACGATGTTCTACTCTCCGAGGACGGGTCGGGTGGGAACGGTATTACTGGGGCCGCAAAACCTGCTAGTATGCCCGACCGATGGACAGTCGGTCTATATTCGCTAGGAGAACAGTCAGCCTGCAGAAACAGGGTACCCACCTCGACGTCAAACACCCCGTCCTTCAAGTGGTTCCGACAGTGGAAAGAGATCAACATTAGCCAGCCTGAAAGTACACGTCGCACGTCCAGTTCTAACTGTTCGGTTTCTCCGACAACGATGCTAAGCCACTGTGTAGCATAGAGAATAAACGGGGGTGAATCATCCGATGGCAGACACAACACTACCACATTCAGGTGGAGAGACGGAAATCGTAATCTCAGCGGATAGTACGCCAATTGCATTCGAACGAACGGGGAACGGTCCACCGCTCGTACTCGTGCACGGGGTTACCCATGTTCACGAGTTCTGGGACTTGACCGGCGTTCGATCTGCCTTTGCAGAACACTTCACGGTCTACGCACTTGATCGACGTGGTCGCGGTGAAAGCGGCGACGCCACCGAGTACGACCTGGCACGGGAAGCTGAGGACGTAGTTGCGGTCGTCGATTCGATCAGCGAACCAGTAGTTCTGCTTGGCCATTCCGGTGGCGCCCTCTATTCGCTGGAAGCGGCCCTGCGAACCGACAACCTACGCAAACTCGTTGTAAATGAACCACCAATACAGATCAGCGAACAGGAACTTGAGGTCAAAGAGGTGGTCGATGAAATGAATCGGTTGTTGGACGACGGTAAAAATGAGCAAGCGCTCATGCTGTTCCTGCAGGCAGAAGCCCACCTTACACCGAACGAAATCGACGTGGCTCGCTCGGCTCCGATCTGGCAGGATATGGTAGACGCAGCTCATACGTTGCCCCGCGAGTGGCAAGCGATCGCGGAGTACGAGTTCAATCCTGCTCGGTTTGCGGACGTGACCACGCCGACCCTAGTGTTGGGCGGTGGCGAAAGTCCCCCATTCTACAAGCATGCGACGGAAGCAGTCACCGAGGCACTCCCGAATAGTCAGCTCATTAGGTTCGACGGGCAATCACACGAGCCGATGAACACCGCGCCAGACCGCTTTATCGAGGAGGTACTCACGTTTATCCGTGACTCGGACTAACGTTTCGGTGATCGATCGTCTCCTCGTTTCGACATCGATTTGACAAGTAAATCTAGTATAGATGGTCGAGAATAGGTACCGCGAATAGACCACTCCGTCGCGATGAATTCGGGTTGATATCTGATGTACTTTTCTTGCCAGATTACCAGCGGAAACGTCCAACAGCTGGGTCGTCAACTCAGAACACTTCTGCACGTTCTCAAGCAAACCGCTCTCAACGATTCCGATCGAGAGATATCGATCACACCGTTGTAATAGAGGCGAATCGAAGGATCGTCCCCTCTCTCGCAGAAAAAGACGCATTCCACTGTAACTAATCGATTACCACTACCATGTGCCATCGGCAATGCAGTGTGAATATCGAGTGGTGGCGTTGCCGAAGTAGGGAGAATGATGGCATTCATTACATGACCGGCGGATTTCGTCCTTGGTTACGAACAGATGAGACAGGCGTGGTCAGTATAAACACAAAGGACGATATTCGAACACGGAAGTATCAAATCGTCGGGACGCTCGACGCGTCCATCCGAGGACGAGTCGATCCAGAAGACTGCGATTGCGATGGCCTCGGTGACATCCCGCGCAGATCGTGCGGAGAAAAGGACGGATTTGCTGAACTAACCATCGTTCATTCGGTTTCTCGAATTTTACCGAATGGCTGTCACCAGCCCAGTAAAAATTATTTCCCATCGGTGGGTTTGATGAAACATCTTCACTTACACTCCACTTGGCGCTACTATTTCTTCACTGCGAACCTAGGCTATAGTGGAGGACTGGCCTCCGAAAGGGGCACATAGCATGAGTAACAAAAAAAGGTCGAGAGAGATAACTACCGTTCCAGAAACGCGAGTGAAACCTGCCGCTTGGGCATGGCGGGCGCACTCGGAAAGTAGAGTCAGGCCACGAGAACGGCTTGCGGAGGATGAAGAGATAGCCCAGAACGCATTAAACCACGTGCGACCGGTCGAAATGGCGCCGTCCGCCCCGCTGAACCTTCAGGATTGTATAATAGATACGATACAGATGAGGACGACGAAATGACGTACGCAATTGAGACCTCCGGTCTGCGCAAGTCATTCGGGGATACACTCGCCGTAGATTGCATCGACCTCCAGATACCCCGTGGAACCGTGTTCGGTCTCCTCGGTCCCAATGGTGCTGGAAAAACGACGACGATTCGAATGCTCGCGACGCTGCTCCGCCCAGATTCGGGCACCGCAACCGTTCTTGGACACGACGTCGTACAGGATGCGGCTGCGGTTCGCGGGAAAGTAAGCCTCACTGGCCAGTATGCTTCCATCGACGAGGAGCTGACTGGGCACGAAAATCTTGTCCTCGTCGGGCGCCTGCTCGGTTTTTCGTGGCGCAGCGCCAGTAAGCGCGCCGACGAGCTACTCGCCTCCTTCGGCCTCACCGAGGCCGCCGGACGCCAGGTGCGGACGTACTCCGGCGGCATGAAGCGCCGACTCGACGTCGCTGCGAGTTTAGTCGTCACTCCCGAAGTGCTTTTTTTGGACGAACCGACGACGGGTCTCGACCCCCGTAGCCGGAACCAAGTCTGGGCGATCATCCGTGCCATTGCCGCCGAGGGAACGACCGTACTCCTTACTACGCAGTATCTGGACGAGGCGGATCGGTTGGCAGACCGGCTCGCCGTGATCGACAACGGGCGAGTTATCGCCGAGGGAACGAGCCGCGAGCTGAAAGCTGCCATAGGCGCAAGCACGCTCCACATACGTCTGCACAACCCGGAACAGCAGGCGGAGGCTAAGACCATTCTTACGGATCTTCTCGGCGTGGAGATTCTCGACGGAGACGACCGTGACACGCTTTCTGCCAGCGTCATGGATGACGAGAGCGCGGCAGCGGTGCTCCCGGCGCTTGCGCACGCCGAGGTACGTGTCGCTGAGTTCTCCCTTGGACAGGCTAGTTTAGACGAGGTGTTCCTTGCCCTGACTGGGCATCCCGCGAAGAACCAAACCGAAGAGGTAGCAGCATGAGCACCGAGACCAGGGAGACGTCGGTCATTACGGAGGAGGATCTGGCTGATGTCCTCTCACACGATGAACGTCCGCCACGTGCTGGCCCCGTCTCTGCATCGGTGACACTCGGGTGGAGAGCCCTCTTGAAGATCAAGCATGTCCCATTTCAGTTGTTCGACGTCACGGCGTTCCCGCTTATGTTCACGCTGCTGTTCACCTTCCTCTTTGGTGGCGCTCTCGCGGGGTCGCCACGCGAGTATATCCAGTTTCTCTTACCAGGTATCCTCGTACAGTCCATCGTCTTCATTACAGTCTACACTGGATTTGGGCTCAATACGGACATCGATAACGGCCTGTTCGACCGCTTTCAGTCGCTCCCAATCTGGCAACCCGCACCTATCGTTGGCGCTCTCTTAGGCGACGTCATGCGCTACTCCATCGCTGCGGCAATGGTCATCGGGCTCGGCGTCATACTCGGCTTCAGGCCAGGGGCCGGTATTGTGGGCGTGCTACTCGCGATGGTGCTCGTCCTCGTGTTCGCGTTCAGCCTCTCTTGGATCTGGATCGTCGTCGGGTTGACCGTCGAAAAGCCAGAGTCAGTCATGACTATGAGCTTCCTCCTCCTATTCCCGCTCACGTTCGTATCTAACATCTTTGTCGACCCCGCGACCATGCCGGGGTGGCTTCAGATCGTGGTCGACATCAACCCGGTTACACATCTCGCGGACGCTACCCGTGGTCTCATGCATGGCGGCGTTGAGTTTGTGGATATTGCATGGGTACTTGCCGCCTCCGCTGTGATTGTCGCTGTCTTCGCACCGCTTTCGCTCCGGAAGTACCGCGAGGAGCGGTAGCTTCGATTCCGGGCGAGATCACTTCCTACGACTCTGTTGGCTCGCCGGGCACGAGGTGGTACACAAGAAATCATGAACTAGCTGGCGATTGGTAGCTATTGTATTTATTTTTGTTTGGAAGGTTTATGTCAATTTTCAGATGTGTAGATCGCCCATCCCATAGTAAAGAACACGATTAAATAGGTACATCGCCTAGGTGATAGAGCAAGCGAGAAACGGCTGCGATACTACCATTTGTACACGATTGGTCCGTTTAGTATCGCAGTTAGAGTTAGGTGGGGGTAGAAATTATGGTTCAAATACTATATGTTATAGAGCAAAAATTCATGCGGAAAACGTTCGAATCGATCGACAGGCACGTCGACGTCTCGTCGGCATATATGCCAGTCCATCCGGAAGCTCGCGATTGCAGCGATAGTATTCCACAGATAGACGTCGATGAGGTGATGGATATCGACCGAAACGTACGCGACATTGATCCGGCGGTTGTCGTGTACAACCATCGTTATCGAATCGAGGATATCGATTTTTACGACGAGTACCCTCTCGTCCATATCCGCCACGGTGCATCCATTGGACGCGGAGAAGTAGACGTAACTGTCGCATCGATCGGTCACGCTATCGATGTCGCCCTTGCGCCGGGTGAGCGGTGGGCGCGGCGATATCGAGAAGCGTTTCCCGACGACGTTCGCGTCGCGGTCGTTGGTATTCCGGAAGCCGACGACTTGGTTGCCGCGGAATCACCCCGTCAAAAACGGGTGCTATACGCTCCAACCAATCACAACTACGGCGGCGGTTCGTACCTCGCCACTGCGGAAACGGTCCTCGATACGTTTGCAGACACCGAATACGAGCTTCTCTTTCGGCCCCATCCGATGGACCAGACAGAGGAGCCGGGTCGTTCGCTCACACAAGCCTGCAGGGAACGAATCGCGTCCCTTCCAAACGTGATCTTCGACGAACACTCGACGCCGGGTGAGAGTATGCTGAATGCCGATATACTCATCTCCGATTATTCCGGAATCGTCGCCGAATGGCTACACACTGGACGTCCGCTAATACAGTTTACCGACATCGCTGCTGAGGATAATACCGTCCCCGAAATCGGTAATGTGATGAGTATCGCTGACTTCGACGTTTCGGTTATTGACGATCTCTACAACCATGGCTCATCGAAACCGGTCGCCAAACGCGAAGCAGCGTTTCGCGCGGAACTCGGGATCCCAATGGACGGGCATGCCGGTGAACGTGCCGCTACGGAGGTAATCGCATGCACGCGGTAATCTTGGCGGCCGGTTGTGGGAGTCGAATGGGAGACTCGACGGCAGACATTCCAAAGGCATTCCTCGAGATTCACGGTCGGACGCTTTTCGATCGCCAACGAACAGCGCTTCGCGACCGCGTTGACGGACTTACGATCGTACTTGGGTATCAATACGAAAACATTGTCGACGATCTTACCGCAGTCGAAGCTATCGTCTTGGAGCAGTGGGAAGAGTACGAAAACGCCGAATCGCTTCGATGTGCTCTCGAACGCATCAATGACGACGTTCTCGTGCTGAACGGTGACGTCGTGGTCGCACCGTCAGTTCTCGACCGATTACTGCGACGGTATGCGGCGTTGAACGGCCGGTACAACGTCGTGGTCTGTCTGCCGGGTATCCAGAATGACCACACTGCGATTCAATGTGATGAAACAGGGACCGTTATCGGCTACGGAATGATACCCGGATATCGACATGCCGGCGTCGGAATCGTTAGTCAACGGTATCGACATGAAGCGATGGATTTCCTCGCTCAAAATCAAACTGAATGGTATCCGCACATTTACCATAAACTTCCAACGAAGGGACTATTCATTTCCCCTACCAGCCATATAGAAATCAACAGGCCGAAAGACCTCAGAGTAGCCCACGATCGGATGCCTTCCCTCGAATACTGACGTTCACTAACACAACTTCAAAGCGGTAGACTTATTTTAAATTGCCCTATGAAACCCGTAAGTCATGGAACTCATCGCCCATCGAGGGTGCGCAGAACAATATCCAGAGAATACCGTCTACGCGGTTGAGCAAGCATCGGCTCGTTTTTCGACCATCGAGATAGACGTCCGTCGGTGCCGATCGGGAGAAATCGTTGTCTTTCACGACAAAATCCTCGAGCGCGTGACCGACGGAAGTGGCTCGATCGCTAGAATGGAGTGGAACCAACTACGAGAACTCGAAATCCTAAACTCCGGCGAACGAATTCCGCTACTATCCGAAGCGCTTACTGCAATTCCCTCGGGTGTGCATGTTCAGATAGAACTTAAACAGACGGGAATCGCGGCCGATGTGCTACGGCAAATTGAAAACATCGGCGTGAATGCACGTGTCACTTCGTTTCTCCCGAGCGCATTAACCGAAGTTCGGGAACACGACCCGGGAATGGCGCGTGGGTACCTGTTCGGTGAGAAGGTTGGCATCACCGCCGGTATTCAAACCGCACTCGCCCTCGATTGTGACTCGCTCCACCCCCATTCGCGGCAATGTATCCAAACGGAAATCGTCGATTTCGCTCACGAAAACGAATTCGACGTGATCGCGTGGGGGGCCAGCGACGAAATGACTGTTCGTGAGCTTCACATGGCCGGCGTCGACGCCGCCACCGCCGACCGATACATGCCGATTACACAGGAAGAGACCAACCCATTGGTTGCAGACTAAAACGCTCTTCACGATAACCACCCTGAAATTCTCATGCCCCTCTTTACCGAGTACTACGAGTCAAAACAGATCGCTAACGATTGAGCAGAAAAAGTAGTGGAGATGATTATGACCGTAACGCTTTCTCACTGATGCTTTCTTCATAGTCTGGCCCGATTCTCCAATGTCGCCCTCAAACAGCTTTCCGTGCTAGCCATGCGTGCAAGCAGGCCAGAAGGAACTGCCGAGCTGACTATCGCTTCGCTCTTTTCCCATAGCACGCCGATTGTCGTTCTCGGATCTCACCGACCAACGAACGCTCATGGAAAGTGCGAATGCTGCGACTGACGATACACCCGAGATACCGATGGTCCTCTTTGTCTGAGTACAACGGCACGCAGCGATCGATACCAATGACGAGAAAAAGACCGTCGAAAGCGAACAAGCGGATATTGGCACGACGGGTGGTCCCGTCATTCATCTCTTGTGAAGATGAGTACAGGTATCGCGATATCGGATGTCGCCAGCGAAGTTCGACGTCGTATATCGATGCAGTGCAAAAAGGATCGATTCGAGTGGTGAGTGAGTACCGTGATCCGGAAACGATTTGTGAGGAACTACGGTCATGGGTGGAACGCATCGAGCGTGGAATGGTCGAATCAAGTGCATTGGTGATTACAAACCGTGGTTCAAAGAAGCGAGAGGACTACACGCAATCGACGCGGAGTGTGGCGGCACTGGAGCGAGCGGCTGAATTGGGGGTTTGTCCGGCGCTGGCTTTCGCGAAGCTTTTAGAGAGGACGCACTTCGTCGGTTTCAAGGATGGTCTTCAGATTCCCGCCCTCTTCTCTCATATGCATCCGGACGGCATCGAATTCTCGCCGGTTGAGCCACGCACCGACCGGGCCGGTTCGTACCTTGATTCGTTGAGTGAGGTCACAGCCGCTCTCGTGGGGATCGATCTTGAAGCTAATCGATGGCATAAGTATCCCGACTAGCCGTGAGGTGGGTTTGAACTCGATATATCGGTCAGGAACGACCTCCGTGAACTGGACCGTCTTTTTCTGCCTCTTTCCTGCGATTTGTTCCTCGAAGTAAGCGATCGCTCCTTGTTCTAACCCATCTCCAGTATTCCATCGGAACTGGATATGATCGGGATGCCACCGTCGATAGTTCACATCCATCGTTTCGAAGAAGTGATAGACCTCCTCCGGAGATGCGGTCACTCGGGTGGTTTCTTCTAAGATCATCGCTGTCCCCTATAATTGTCTCCGCAGATGATAGCTGTTTGTTCAAGAAGGAAGTCTCACTTGATGACTCGGATAATTATTGACTCAACACGACCTAAATAGCAAAATCCCACTAGAGATAGAATATATGTGTAATATTTTTGTCCTCAAACGACGTACTCCGTTCGGGTTCGATATCTGGGGAGAAAATCATGGCAAACAACAGTCTTTCACAACGGATCACACAGGGACTCCAGTCGGATCTCCCCGTGACGAAGTGGCTTCCAGAGTACGACCGAGCGTGGCTCCGAACCGACATCGTATCGGGTCTCACAGTCTCAGCGGCGGTCATTCCCGGCGGTTTAGCATACGCCTCGCTCGCTGGATTGCCTCCTCAGACAGGGCTGTACGCCGCCCTAATGGGTGCTCTTACGTACGTGATTTTCGCCTCATCTCGACAGGTAATCGTCGGCCCGACGTCACCGCTCGCTGTGTTGCTCCTCACGGAAGTGGGCCCCATCGCAGCCGGGAGTGCGATGGAATACATATCTCTCGTCACCACGACGACGATCATGGTTGGAATCATTTGCGTGTTCGCCTGGATATTCAGACTCGGCGACCTCGTGAACTTCATTTCCGGGTCCGTACTCACCGGCTTCGCGTCCGGTGCCGGTCTCTACATCATTTCCACGCAACTCGGGAAACTTTTCGGTATCTCGGGCTCCTCGGGTACCTTCTTTCAGCGCGTCGGGTTTATCATCACTCACCTGAACGAGGCACAGTTCACGACGGTCGCCGTCGGACTCATCTCCATCGTCCTATTATTACTTGGAAAACGATTTTTACCGCGCGCACCGACTGCGCTCCTCGTCGTTCTGCTCGCCATCGCTGTATCGTCGATCCTGAACCTTCAAGCACAGGGTGTCACGATCGTCGGCCAAATCCAGAGTGGTCTCCCCCCGGTCACGGCCCCCCTAATTCCGTCGATCGGCGTCGTCGAGTCGCTCGTCCCGGTGGCCTTGGCACTCTTTATCCTCTCATATGTGCAAGGAATCGGGGCTGTTCAAACGTTTGCACGTCGAAACAACTACCGGGCAGACCCCGACCAAGAACTCCTCGCTGATGGGGCTGCGAACGTCGGTGCCGGATTGTTCGGTGGATTCGTCGTCGGAGGGAGCATGTCGAGGTCGGCACTCAACGACTCGATGGATGGGAAATCGCAGCTCGTCAGCGCGGTGGTCGTCGGCGTTCTCGTCGTCGTCCTCTTGTTTCTGACCGGGTTGTTCACGACGCTCCCGGATGCTACGTTGGGAGCCGTGGTTACTGTTGCTGTCCTTGGCATCATCGATGTTGATGGGATGCAGCGACTCCGTTCCATCAGCCAGAACGAATTCATCATCGCATTGGCGGCGTTGCTCGGTGTGCTCGCCCTCGGGATGCTCTGGGGCGTGTTCATCGGTGTCTTTCTCTCGCTCGCGATCGCCATCTCACGAGCGAGTAATCCCAAGAAAGAGGTGCTCGCGCGAATTCCTGGGACCGACCATTTCGCCAGCCGAGAGCAACACTCGGAAGCGATAGAGGAACCGGGCGTCCTCGTGTACCGCGTGGATGCCGGGTTGTTTTACGCGAACACGAATAGTGTTCAGGACGACCTCCTCGAGAGAATCGAGGAGCACGAGACGCCGGTCGACCTCATCGTCTTCGACTTGTCCTCTTCACCCATGGTGGATCTTGCGTCCGTGGAGATGTTTGAAGACTTGCACCGGACACTCGAGCCGCGTGGAATCGACCTCCGTTTGGCGGGGGTGAACGAACAAGTACTGGAAATGTTCGAGGCAGCGTCCTTAGACGAGACACTCGGTGATATCCACGAGGAAGAGACGGTGGCGTCGATCATCGATACGGTGAAAAACCCGACTCGGTGAAAGACGGGACGACAATGACGCTCCACTCACCGCTCGGAGCGACCACCCTCTCGCGAGCGGTCTTCTGGCTGAGACGTACCCGTCTGGGTGGCCGCACCGTCGCCGAGGTCCACCTTCCCGAGTTGCTTGCGCCAGTACGGCGTAAAGCCCGGCGGTGTCGGTTCCTCCACGGTCCACCGGTCGGCTTGAACGCGGTCGAGTTCGACTTCGACGTCCGCTAGTAGGCGTTCACCAACGTCTTTGCTTATCTCGCCCCGCTGTATCGCGTCCTCGATGGCGTCGTGTTCCGCTACGAGGATTCGGTGCTGTCCGAGTCGTTCTTCGTGGCGTTCGATCTCGGGATGTTGATCGAGTAACGACTTGATTGCAGCCTCGAGTTTCGCACGTTCCCGTTTGGAAACCGTGGTCAGGTCCTCGTAGGCGCTCGTCGGTATCTCATCACGGTCCAGGAGGCGTTCTGCGGAGGTAAGAGCAGCAGAAACAGCGTTGAGACGTCCGATGAGTGCCTCGTAGAGTTGCTGTGCTGGCGTCTGCTGTCGGATTCCGACTCGGGTGATGAGTCGTCCCATCGTCGGACTGTTGACGAGGAGGGTGAACGCAGCGACACCGAAAACGAGCGCGGAAAGCCGTTCTGCTCGGCCAGGAAACGTTTCGGCGATACTCAGTGCGAGCGCAATCGAGACCGACGCATGGATACCGCTCCAGGTCAGGACGTGTTGGTAGGAACGTGGAATCGGCCTTGCCTGCCATCGATTGAGGAGACCGACCAGCGGATAAATAACGACGGCGCGTGCGAGGAAGACGATGACGATGGCGATGACGATCTGGACGCCGTATTCGACGAGGAGGTCGAATGGGGTAATGATGCCGACGACCACGAAAATCAGCGTGTTTGCGATGAAATCCGCGTACTCCCAGATAGCTTCGACGCTGAAATGCGTCTCCGGGGAGATATCCGTTCGGTCGGCACGGGATGCGAGGAAGATACCGGCGGTGAGCGTTCCGATGACACCACTGGTTCCGAGAACATCGAGAAACAGGTAGACACCATAGGCGGCGACCAACGTGACGACCACCGCTGTTTGACTGTCATCCACGAAGGCGATCAGTTCGTACGAGAGATACCCGACCGCGGCACCGACGAGCGCGCCACCGACGAGTGCGACGAGGATGCCGACACCGACGTCGAAGAGAAACGCGCTTGGAATGACGAACTCTTGGGTCGCCAAATCCTGCGATTCTGCCTCGATAATGACCGCCAAAATCGACGAGTAGACAACGATTGAGACGCCGTCGTTCAGGAGGCTCTCGCCCTCGACGAGGATGTTGAGACGTTCGGGGACACCGAGGTTCTCGAAGACTGCGAGGACCGAGACGGGATCGGTTGGCATGATGATAGCACCGAAGAGGATAGCAACCGCAAGCGAGAAGCCGAACGCGAACTGCCCGACAACGGCAATTATAGCGATGGAAAGGAGCATTCCCAGAATGGCGAGGACGAGAATAGGGATCAGATTCTGGCGAAACGCTTCGACGTTGATGTTGATCGCGTCGTTGAAAATCAGCGCCGGAAGCAAGGCGAGCAAGATGAACTCGGACGACGGGTCGACTTCGACTGGTGAACCGAGGATAGAGATGACTAAACCCGCGACGAGAAGACCCGTCGTGTACTGCAGTTGGGTATATTTCGCGACGACGATGCCGACGACACCGGCAATCGCGAAGAGATACAGAATGACGATAAGTTGCTCTTCAATCCCACCCATATGTGATATATCACTCCCAACATCATTATTCTTGCACCCGTCGATCGACAGGCCATGAATTCCCGGATCTAGCGAAAATACCACCGCTGTCGCAGTCGCTCACGGGGAAAGCCCAAGTCACGAACTCTGTGATTATGTCGACGCAGTATATCTTCGATTTCTGCTCGTCCTACAAGGTGCCACTCGGCTACTGGATATGCGCTGATTTCACTGCTCGTGGCAGTCCATTCCTACTGTTCTGGGCTCTCGACACGATGGTTTCTCCAAGTACCAACCCGTCTGTCCTAGCGCGAATCCCATACGCTCGAGTGCTCGTCTACCGATTCGATTTGTGTTCCGGCCCCAACTGAAAGTGGTCTGCTCACCGAATTGTAGATCACTAATGATTAGATCTTACATTCTTATTCGAATATAATTTAAATTAGAATAACTTTATTTATTTCTAAGATTTATATTCATAATGCGATGGCGGAAAACAACTCGACAAACGTCGATCAGACGACGCGTCGAACAGCACTCAAACGAATTGGTACCGTCGGTGTTTCCCTCGCAGGAATCGGGAGCATGGCCGATTCCACTGCAGCGGCGACGAGTATCGGCATAACAAAAGGCGACAGTAGTAAAAGCGGTAGTGGCAACACGCGTGTCGGATCTTATGCGCGTCCAAATGATAACGAGATGGGGGCCCTTGCAAATGCCTCAGGTATCGGAAACGGTTCTGCGACTGCCCGATTATACGGCCGATTTAATCCAAGTAGTAATGGTTCCTATGACGTCACAGCGGAGTATTATCGAGCGGGACGAACCTATACTGGTGGTTCGGGAAGTGCCACAGCGGATATTTCCCTTTTCGTCCGCGGAGACGGCCAAGGAATCAAACGCGATCAAGTCGAATCACCCAGTGGGAAAACGGTCGGCACTACGACCCAAACAGCAGGCTTTGAACTCTCCGGGTCTACTACGTATGATGTTGGTGTAGAGATCAAGGTCTCATGCGATGAGCCATTTGGGGCAGGCTCAGTTGCAGACTTCTTTAACAACCTTCCAACACAAAGTCCAAACAATCGATGTGTGGAGGTCAATCGGTTGAATATCAGTTCTCTATAAATTTTCCATTCGGAATAGGATTCTCGCATCTATTTTTATTGATGCTGTTAGAAATCACGGGACTCATCGACGGTATCAATAAGAGCAACGACAACCCGAATGAGTACCAGTACGTTGTCACACCGGATCACGTGACCGAAGACGAGATAGCCTACATCTGTCCGCACTACGTCCACTGCAACGCTGGGTGCAAGCACATGGCTGCTGTCGAACCCGAAACTGACGACGGCACACACGAGGCGTTCCCATCGGAAAGGCGACGAAGACGATGCCGAACCTGAAAGCTGCGACTGTGACGGCCACGATGGGTTCCCGCGCTGGGAGTGGTACGCACCGGTCGAAAGAGCCTGCCGAACTAACCTCACTCGAACCTCCTTTTCATCGTTTGACGACTCTCAGCAAAAGTGAGTTGTTCCGGATTGCAGGGAGACGACTTTTGCGCTCACACGAGTGACCACAGGAGTGCAGCTATTATAGCATCAGGTCGAAATAAATGCCTATTTTCATGGGAGGCCGTCGATGACCTCCCTAAATTCTTCTTCAGGAAATGCTTTGAGAGTCTCTGTCGTTACATTTCCTAAGCTTCCGAGTCGAAGAATCACTCGTGCCGCTGTTTGATCGTCGGGAAGCTCAAGGACAGCCACTAAGTCGTGTCGTCCCATCGTGAGGTAAAATCCCTTCAGTTCACCACCCTCTTCGTCGACGACCTCTTTGAACGAGTCGAGTCGCGCTGGACTCTGTTCGATGTTCTGGATCCCTTGCTGTGTATAGTCGAATAAGCAAATGTATGTTGCCATCGTTCCACCCCCTCAGGTTCTATCCCCTCAGTTGACTGGGGCACGCTAGGTACGATCGGCAGAAGGTTAATGATTGCTTTGAGGGTACCGACAGTTCCCCTCGTTTACTATTATGCCGTGGATTTTCGCTCAAACACACAACCAAGGCAGACGGAGTGACTTGGCTACCTTTATGTCTCAATTGACCTCGATTCGACTGCCGGTGAGCGAACCCTTTTAGCGCCTTCTATGGATGGTAACATATGGCAGAACAAGAATCCGAGTCCGTGAAACGGACACTGTTCGATACCATCGAGGCCGAACGTGATCGACTGAAGATGATCGCGCGGGAGATCTGGGAGAACCCCGAGGTGGCCCTACAAGAGTCCGAATCAAGCGAACGGCTCCAGTCTGTCCTACACGAGGAAGGATTCGAAATAACGACTGGTGTTGGCGGCATTGAAACCGCCTTTGTTGCCCGATACGGAGACGAAAATCCCATCGTCGGCACCATGGGCGAATTCGATGCTTTGCCAGGGATGAGCCAGCAAGCGAAAGCTGAACGTGAACCAGTGGAGGTTGGTGCGCCTGGCCATGGATGTGGACACAACCTCTTCGGCGTAGGCAGCCTCGCTGCAGCCATCGCCATCAAGCGTTCGATAGAACACAATGATCTGTCTGGGTCGGTTGTCTTCTTCGGCACGCCAGCTGAGGAAGCTGGTGGTGGGAAAGTGTATATGGTTCGTGACGGCGCCTTCGACGATGTAGACGCGATCATTTCATGGCATCCAGGTTGGTACAACGCACCCGGAAAGGGGTCGTGTCTTGCTGTCGATGCGTTCGATTTCACTTTTCGAGGAGAGACCTCTCACGCCGCAGCCTCACCAGACTCCGGACGATCTGCGCTTGATGCGGTACAGCTTCTGAACATGGGCGTCGAATTCATGCGCGAACACATACCAGATGCCGCCCGCATCCACTACGTTATCCAAAACGGCGGCTCCGCAGCTAACGTTGTCCCAGGCGAAGCAAGTGTAGAGTACCTCGTGCGCGCGCCCGAGCGTGTGGAGGTCGAGCGCATCTCCGAATGGGTTTGTGACATCGCTTCGGCAGCTGCTCAGATGAGTCGAACTGACCTTGCTACGACGAAAACCTCCGGAATGTATGGTGTCTTACCGAACCATACTCTCGCCGACGCAATCCGTAGAAACATGGATCATGCCGATTTTCCCCTCGATGACGAGCAGGCGAAATTCGCTGCAGAGCTTCGTGATACCCTTGGTGACGTAGAGGATTCGCTTCAGTATATTCCTGCGTCTGAGCGCGAAGCCGCTCGTGATGTGGCAATGTTCTCCCGACCCATCAACGCGCCTGATGAGGGGCAAACTGGCTCATATTCGACGGACTCAGGTGATGTCTCGTGGAATGTCCCGCTCGGGCGGTTCAGGGCTGCGACATGGCCTGTCGGGACGCCCGCTCACTCTTGGCAAGCCGTTGCGGCAGGAAAGGATTTGGGAACAGTCGGGATGGAGTTCGCTGCAAAAACAATCGCGGCGACACTCGCAGATCTGCTCGAAGATCCCCAACTCCGCCAGCAGGCACGCGCGGAGTTCGAAGAACGATCAGCCACTCATGAATACGAGAGCCCGCTTCCCGAAGGAGCAGATCCATACAAACTCGTGAACCGCTAACTTGGAGGTCTTAGGCTTCTTTGTGACAAACAGGATCGCAATTGCTGTTCGGATTCAAATATAAGTCATTGACGAGAGCTACGAGAACCGTGCAGAAAACCAATACGTGGTCTCCATCGATAATGTGACTGAGAGGGTACGTGTCCCCCACTACGCCCACCGCAACGCTAACCGCAAATCTGCATTGTTGATCTCATCAGACGAGGGAGTATGCTTTGTCATGGTAGGTTGCGAGAAGTGCTAACTATAGAAAGCACCCCACATACGGCATGTGAAACAGTCAGACTGTTTCTGAAAAGTTCGTTTCCAGACCGTGGAACCGGATACACAGGGTGCTCTTGCTTCTCAGTCAAAGATTACCACACAACACGTACATTAAGGTCTGGCAGGGAATCGAACACGACTGCTGTGGATAGAACGAATACCGTCACTCCGGGTCCGGAAGGTCTTCATACTCAGCAGGCTCGGACACCGTAATCCATCCATCACTGCCAACCTCGACGTGATACTGATTATACCGGAATGTAACACTTCCCTCACTATCGCGGGTCTTTCCGGCGACCTTCGGACCGAAGAAGCCGTCTTCGATCGCAGCAATATCCACAGCCTCGTATAACGGGGGATCCTTGATATCTACGGGAGCGACGTCTGCGGCGTCCGCGATTGCAAAGATTATTTCGGTAGTGAGATCGCGGTGGCTCTCTCGTTCGTAGTGAGCCTGCGCCACAAACGTCATATCGGTATCGTCGGGTTCGGTTCCGTCCTGTGCAAGTTTGGTGCCATCATCGGTGTGGTCATTACTTGAGGTCATCTGTCGTCCTCCGTGTGAAAGTGTTCTACTGTTAGATCATTGCCGAGGCAGTGATCCCTCTTTGCCGAGCCATAGATTACCGCGTATCCTCCCGGTCGAACTCGCTGCGAGCATGCTCTTCTTGCCGATTGTCGAGACTGCCACCTGCGCCCTCCAACGCGGTCAACACCTGTATCGCATGCGGACCAGGGGTGATAGTCTCGGTAGTAGCGTCGAACTCGATCACGTCCAAGTCAACGAGTTTTGGTACGTGGGAGTGATAGAGCGACGTATACATCTCTTCGCGCGTAAGCGTCGCGATGTTCTCCTCTTCAGTATCGGTCTCCCAAGCAGCGAGTTTGGTCGCGAGGTCCTCTAACGACCATTTGGTCTCTTCGGCGAGGGTGTAGACGAGGTAGCGTCGTCGTGGATGCGCAATCGCCTCGAAGACGGGTTGTAATTCGAGGATGGATTTCGAAACATCGACGTCGAGATCGCGCTCGGCGGCGCTCTCCTCGGTGGTTCGACCGGGGTGTGTCTCCCACTCGTCAGGAGGTTGATTCTCACCCGCCATAGTCGATGGTCTGGCGTGGAAGGTATTAAAAGCATGGTGAAAAGTGTGTACCTCGACTATATTGAGCAGATTCGAACCTCGTCGCCGTATTGCACTGCTCATGGATACTGGCATGTTTTCAGTGCGACTATTTGGAACGACTCGATACTGACCAGCAGTAGTGGTTAAAACCGCCGGTGTGTCCTATCTGTGGATAGTCGGCCGGAAAGAAACAGGCCCCCCGACTGTCCACTACTACCACACTATAGATCCGGAGTAAATCGCCTATACACTATCGGGAAACGCTCTCTCCTTCCACAATTATCTTCGATCTCACGGACAGTCCTACTATCTTACTCCCAATGATAGTCCCACGGGGGGTAAGACTACACCCTTCTGTTTTACAGGTTAGAGCCGAACAGTCCGGAATTCATCAATCTCACCCATCAGTACCTCGTCATCGCCGGTGGACGGTTCCGTAGTACTCTTCACTACCAGCTACTCTTACCTTCATTGAAACCTCGGTATTTCTTCTATTGGCACTCCCCTACTTTGGCAGACTCTGCGTCGTCCTCTCGCACGGCTGCACGTCTTGCTGTCGGTACTGTCGACCAGCTCGTTCCTCGTCGTATGGTTCATCTCTCGTTTTAAGGACCTTATCGCTCCCGCTACACTTTCCGTGTCTGTCTCGCTCTCATTGAGTGGTGATAGATACATTCATCCGCATAAACGGAATATACGGACAAAACGAGCGCCAAAATAGTTAATTGGATAAGTTATACAGGGGCAAATACTATAGTGATAGACAACAAATAATTCATAATGGTTAATAAATATGTTTATTACGGGGCGCTACTCTCAGCAGTTGTCGGGGGCGTAATCGGCGTTGTGAGTGGTAGCAGTGCCCTTGCTCCGTGGGGTGTTCTCGGCGGGTTGGTCGCTGGATGGACAGCAAACACAACGGCTGATGGACTCTATAATGGGGGGCTCGCTGGACTTCTTGGCGGTATCTTGACCCTTGCAGTTGTCGTAGGATTGGGAGCTCTCAATGTCGTTCTCTCGACCGGAGATGTAAACGCTGCAGGGGCAATCGGAGCCTACGTCTCGGTCGTCGTAGGATTGATGATTATCCCCTTATTTACTGTAGAGGGTCTCATCGTCGGAGGGATCGCACCGTCTCTACGGGAATTGGTCCCCTGAAGAGAATATGGAAGTAGTACCAAACCATGATCGCAAACCGTTAGGTGTCTCAGTTCAAGGGAATCGCTATATTCGCTGTAACAGTCGTTCATAGGATTTGTGATGGTATGTGAATAAACCCACATGGAGGAGTCGCTTGGTTTGTAGTAAGTAAGCCAATAGGCAGTTGGTTAGATAACATCTAGTTGCCCCGATCAGGCTATGCACAGGGGGCAGATAGCGAGTTCAGAACGCTCGCTTTGAAACAATGCTCCTTGATAAAACGCGATACAGAGTCAGGTACCGTTCCGAAATCATTACCACGACAAAACATTGAGTACGTTTCATGCCTAGAAAACCGAGATTTGAGTTGTACCAAGATACCGCTGATGAATGGCGTTGGCGACTAGTCGCTACGAATGGGAATATCATCGCGGATAGCGGCGAAGGATATACGTCAAAACAAGGCGCTAAGCGCGGAATTCAAAGTGTGAAAAAAAGCGCCTCGAACGCCCAAGTTATCGAGTCGGATCAATCGTAAACCGATTGTTCGAGGTCCCACACTACATGTACATCTCCTAAGACGACGGACAGTGGGTCATCGGGCTCGCTAAACCTAAAAACGGCTGGAAACCGTCCGGCGAGGTCTAACAACGGCATATACGTGATTCACCGCTGAACCACTGATATTGCCTTCTCGTCCCGGTTTCTCCGTAGATATCGGCATCTAGCGCTCTATCTTGTGGTTTTTGATGTATCCGCTCGTGGGTACACTACAGACCATGGAAAAACACAAAATTGGGATAGGGAAACGATTCACCAAGTACCGAACATCCCGATTCATAGTAGGGTGGCAGTCGGAATCGCGTCCTCGGTCCCCACCCTCGACACTTCACCTTCCTTCAGCCGTAAGTTTATCAACATACAATGATGAAGAATCAACGTCCTGCATAACGGATGGGACAACGAGCGAACAATTTCCCGCTTCCTCCGTAATAGAACAATGAAAGGCCGCTTCCGTCATCCGCTTGTTGCCGTCGCGATAGCACTGCTGTTGACGCTTCCGTTTGTCCTGCTGTTCGTTACGCACGGTTATCACCTTGATCCGGCGTCGACGCCGGAGGATCCGGGTGCGAATATTGCACCTGGTATGGCGGTTCTCGTCGGGGGACTCGCTATTCTTGGGGCAGCGTTTTTACTCGCGTGGGGGGCAGAAACCGCCGAAAAGGACGTTCCAACCGCATTTGCGATCGCCGTCCTCGCGGTGCTTGCCGTCGCTCCTGAGTACGCTGTCGACGCGTTGTACGCCTGGAATGCCGGGGCGTTCGAAGGAACCCAGCAGGGGGCGGACGCAGCCAACCTCGCCATCGCAAATATGACAGGAGCGAATCGAATCTTGATCGGGATTGGCTGGTCTGGGATTGCACTATTCACGATCTATCGAGCGAAGCGCTCCAACGACCCAGCGGTCACTAAACGTGCAGGGTTTCTCACGGACGCTGTTACGATCGATCGAGATATCTCTCTCGAGATCGGGTTTTTGCTCGTTGCGACGGCGTACGCGTTTTTCGTTCCGTTTGGTGGTGGAATCGGTATTTTTGATACGATCATTCTGGTGGGTCTGTATGGTCTCTATATTGGGATCGTTATTCGGGGAGATGTCGAGGAAGGTGGAGCGCACGTCGGGGTTCCCGCATACTTCCAAGGGTATTCGAAGAGGCGACGCATCGCGGTCGTCCTCTTCTTGTTCATATATTCTGGTTTGATCATCTTCGAAGCAGTTCACCCATTCGCGTTGGGTCTCGAAGAGCTCGGAACCTCTCTTGGTGTCCCGCCGTTCTTCATGATTCAGTGGCTCGCGCCGCTTGCGAGTGAGAGTCCTGAACTCATCGTCGTCGCCTATCTCGTGAACAAGGCACGCTCAACCGCTGGCTTCAATGCTCTGATCTCCTCGAAACTCAACCAATGGACGCTCCTCATCGGCACGCTCGCCCTCGTGTATTCTATCGCCGCCGGTCATCTTGGCACACTCTCGTTCGATCAAAAACAAGCCGCTGAAATTTGGATCACCGCCGCTCAGAGCTTGTTCGCTCTTGCCATCCTCACGAACTTCGAAATCAGTATCCGCGAAGCAGTCGCGCTGCTCGTGTTATTCGTTTCACAGGTCATTGCGGAGTTCGTTATCATTCAGACGTATGCCGACCCGACTGCGGTGAAATTGAGTCTTAGTATCCTGTATGCCTACACTGCGGTCTATATCCTCCTCGGTGTCGGGCTGTTCATCAAGCGCCAGCGGAGTTTCCGCGAACTCATTAACCACACGACTTCAAGCGTCCAGAATGTGCTGTTTAGATCATATTAATCCCAAGTTGATTCTCCCTCTTCCGATACCACAAGTGCGTCATCAGTGCACAGCGAGCCCAAACCAACCCCGACAGTTAGCGTCGAAGACTTCACGAAAACGCTGGGAAATGTCCATATTTCACAATATGAGGGAATAACAAGCGTACGGCGGATTTCGAATTGGCGTGTCGAGTAAAGCTGGTACCACTGAGAACGGAAAGACACGCGTATATCGCGCGAATTCCGCAGCCTCGATTCACTACATGGTCTAAGCGTTGGTGGCACCACCCCTCACGAGTCATCCTGCGATTTTTCCGAAGACCACCAGAACATGGAGCACTACTGTACCAGATAGAACGAGGTCAACTGCGACCGGCAGCGTTCTACGGATCCAAGTCGGAGACGGAAACCGTGCGATCAGAATGAATCGTAACGCGGTAGCCGATATATTCAAAGTTCACTTTCGGTGAGCCATGCTCATAGAGTTCTTCGAGGGCATCAGGATTGATCGCCTCGTAGAGCGGTGTTGCAGGCTTCGTTCCATTCGCTTCAGTCACTGCAGTCACGATGGCGGTGGTGATCGACTCGGCGTCCGTAAGTTTCGTTCGTATCGTTGGCTGCAAAGACGACGCGTTTTCCATATGCTCTGACCATGGAAGGTGCGCTAATAGTTTTTGGGGGTCTATTGGTAACGTATCGCACGTGTTTCGATCGACCTCTGTGGGAAGACTTCCCTTCTTCTCGATAACTGTACTAATCCAACTCCCACCGACCATCGTCGGATCTGCTCTTGAGTAAGGTCCCAGTATCAGTGTCTTCCCTCGTCGACTACTACGTAGTCATTTGTCCACATTTTCCGGTCGAAGTATTCGCAATTCGCTCATCGCGTGGAGTGAACGTGTGTCTCTTTCTTCCAACTCCTTCTACTGGTGTGAATCTCGCGTTTTCGAGTTCACACTAAATCCTACCAGTCAAATAATCATCTCGATATTGTCGAAAACAGTATAAATTTTATAACATCAGCCACAACATGTCCGTGAAGACTCGAAGATCGACATACAAAATTGGCCTCACCGTTGTTGCGATAGTCACGTTCCTATACAGTGTTCTGATTGCAGGCTCGCCGTTGCTATGGGTCGGGATGGCGTCTTCAGCGTTGACATTCTATCTAGTGTGGCGAGCAGTTCGTGCATTGGAGCGTATCGCATCGGCGGCGGAGCGACTTGATACACGGTTTGATGATACAGGCGAAGGGTGGAAGCAGTAGTGCCGAAAAATGAGAAGTTGCTGGCGATGAGATAGTTGAAGCCAATATGCAGTGGAAGTCACTGATGGCCCGCTCGAGTACATAGTATAGCAGCCTCCGTTTTTATTTATCAAATGAATTCTTAAAAAGACGGTCTCAGCTTTCGGCACAGATTTCGGCTCGAGTAGGTCCGTAAGTGGTTCATCGTCGATCTATCCGTCCATCTATAATTGCGACGACCGACGTACTGGTTGTTGAATTAGACGAGTCTCATAAGGACCGTCGACTCGATTTTCCGCAGATGCTCACCAACCGTCCCTGCAGAGATATCCACTTGCTCCGCAAGGTCACTCAGGGTCGCACGCCGCGGCAGGTCATAATAACCCTCTTCGACCGCCAGTTCCAACAGCTCTCGCTGGCGATCTGTCAGCAGCGACGCGAGTTGGCGCATATCCGGCCGATACTCGCCGGTCCCTTCGAGCGTAATCCGAATCCCGTCGGGGATTTCAGCGATTGCCTCTCGAATCTTCTTATCCCCTCCAAGCATGGTTATTCGAAGTCCACCCTGATCGGTGTATTCCATCGGCCAATCGACGACGACCTCGTACCGTCGGAATATACTGAGAAGCTCGGTCATGAGGGTATCTGCTCGAAAATGGAGATAGACGAGCCCGTCCGATGCGACTGACCGTTCGACAGATAGTACCGCTGGGTCCGCCTCCAGTGCTTTTTCGTTCCGGTCGAGGTCACCACGGAGTTGATACAGTGCCACGCCAGTTCCGTCATCCAGGAGGTTGATGTAATGAATCGCTTCCCCTTCCACCGCTGAATCGGTAGCGTACTCACCGGTAGAACAGCGTTCGTCAGCGATCTGAGCGATGACGATCGTAACATATCTCATGCTATCTATCCGGCTTTTGTGTTCAGTATCCCCAGGACGACTGAACTCGATCACGCAATTATGTACCGAGCTTTGCGGGACACCTGTCTCGAGTGAACGCGCATCGGAGGGAGAGTATGCGGTATACATGTTTAAACCCACCTCAGATGTGCGGCGCTATTGGCATGCATCGCTGGATCGTCTATCTCACCGACGCATGCCGAACAGAAAATACAAAAGAGACACCCCGAACCGAATGGAAACGAAACCACCGATTCCCGGTCAGTCGATCGCCGCGGCGGTTTCCGAGCGCTTTGACGTCGCTGAACATCGACGATATTTCGCTCGTGATCTTGAAGGGGTGGTACTAGATCTCGGCGCGGGAAACGGTGCAATGTTTCCGTACCTACAGACAGCAACCCAGCGCGAATCAGCACTCGACGTGTATGGAATCGAACCGGATCCCGGCAGGCGAAGGCAGGCAAAGCGAACAGCTAGCAGGTACGATCTGAACATCGATCTGCGATCAGGACAGGCTGAATCCTTGCCTTTTGCGGACGATATGTTCGACGTGGTCATCGCCTTCGCGGTGTTCTGTACGGTTCAGGACCCTGTACAGGCCCTCGAAGAAGTCCACCGCGTCGTGAAGCCGGATGGCGAATTCCGTTTTCTCGAACACGTTCGGTCGGACGGTCTGTGGGGTTACATTCAGGATATGATAACACCACTCTGGAAGCGAATCGACAACGGCTGTCACCTCAACCGTCGAACGGACGAGTGGATCACAGCTGGTCCCTTCGCCCTCGAAGAAAACGAAACGCTGAGCATTGGTGTTAGTCCGTCGAGATCCTTCGTGCGTGGAAGTGCCACGCCAGTGAGCCAAACCGAGAATGACAGCCGAATCGAGAGAAACGAACGTGACCCTTCGGTCACCTTGAAGTCGTCAAGTGATGAACGATTTCGGGAATCGCACTGAAACATGCAGACGAAAGCGACCGGATTGATGATTCTCGGCACCATCGTGGCGCTTCTCGGTATAGTATGGTCAGTTCAGGGTCTCGGAATCATACAGATAGATCCCATTCTGTGCACCGTAGATTGCGAACCGATCACTGGAAAATCAGTGCAGTGGACGGTTATCGGCGTGATAGCACTCTTCGCCGGAATAGTCATCGTCTCGGCGGGGCTGAGACGCGTACGTCGATGATGCTCCCCTTGGAGTCCTCACCACAATCATGGGAAAAGGAAGCCATCTCCCTGGGTCGATCGCGTGTTTACGACTCGTTCAGGGCCACCGCGTCGCGGACAAGCGACTTGAATGCCTTCTCGTCTATCTCGTACCCCTCGTGAATATCTATGGCGCGACTGACTTTGGCGTTCAGGCTAGCGTTGAAGAGACTTGCCGGATCCTCCAGGGAAGCACCCTTAGCGAAGGTCAATTTCACCTTCTTCTTGTACGTTTCGCCGGTACAGATATTCCCGCTGTGGGTCCACACCGGGACACCCTGTGGGTTGGATGGCTTTCTCCATTTTACTTCCTCGACGACATCCGGGTCGGCTTCTTTGATGAGACCACGCATCTGGGAAAGCGTTGTACCCCGCCAGTCGGACAGCTCCTCGATTCTCGCGTCGATGAGCTCGGAGGGGGATTCGTCAGTCTCCGGGGCATCACCTGCCATGACTTCTCTCCTCTCGGAGTCTCGAGCCGTCTTCGTTGAATCGGGATGCTGAATAGCTGAGTTGTGTACCGGAATGGAATTTTCTCAGCGACTCGCGCCACGTCGCCGATCGGGAAAACGCCCGGGTGCGGAGTGACGTATCGCTCAGTTCATGGAGCGCCTTACGTCCGTAACCCCCGCTCTCATCGGTCGCTGTCGAAGTAGTTCGTTGGTTCATACTACTCACAGCTACTCAGGAGACGCACGAGAATACGAATGCTGCCTAACACTTGAGGTGGCTTTATCGTCGACGACGGGTGTTCTCCCCCTCCTGAAGGGATACATGCCGCACCTCGACGATATGCGATGTAGGCAAGAAGAAACACCTCACTCGGAATCGTTCGGCAGGCCTTTCCGTCCCGTCCGCACACATTCCCAACATGGGAGCCCTTCGAGCTCAGCACAATCACATTCGTCCGGTTCCGTATTCTCCCCTCTGTTAGCGACACTGTGTGTTCTCCCACCAGTTTCGTTGGCGAATGCGACCCCGAGGAGAGGGAATTCTACGACATCTATCTCCGATGCACGGATCATAGAAACCATTCGTTTGAGGGCGTCATAATCATGAGCGAACACCGTGGTGAAAGTGGTTAGCCGACCGCTTCAGGGACGGGATAACTGGCGAGAGGACGCTTCTCGCGTCACTTTCACAGGCGTTGTCCTGAGGTTTTTCGTGTGTCCGAAGCATCAAAAAACATCAGTTAGTCTCGTCGAACAGAACATCAGCTCGGGAACGGCGGCGTCGTCAGCGACCGCTAACAATTCCCATCAGAACACACCTCTTGAGAAAGGAAGTCACTGATCCGCCGACACCCGAATATCGCCATTCTTTGGTCGCTGCGATATCGAAGCGGCGCCCCTGTATCAAATTACAACCCAACTCTTGCTGGCGATTTGAGTAAGATAGATATAGATCTATCGTATACACACTTCCCGATGACTGGCACGATCGTGGAGGTGACAATCCCTGCCGAACAGTTCGCGCTTGAACACACGCTCGGCGAACTTGAGACAGTGACGCTCGAAATCAAGCAAATGGTCGCTACCAATCGGGACAGCTTGATGCCCTTCGCGTGGATCGAAACGGACGAACGCACCGCCATCGAGGAGGCATTAACCAACGATGAGAGCGTCGCTGACTTTCAACTGATTGCCGAATTGGACACGGAGTGTTTATATCAACTCGAATGGGTGGCTCGTATCGACCATCTCATTCGCATCCTCGTCGAGGAGAACGGAACCGTACTAGCTGCAACCGGCCAAGACGATACGTGGCATCTCCGCCTCCTATTTGCCGATCACGATGCAGTAAGAAACACTACCGAATACTGCGAGAATAACGGGTTGGACTTTACGGTCAATAATATCCTCGAGTTCAACACCGATCATCGAAACCGGTTCGATCTCACCGAGACACAGCAACGAGCATTACAGCTTGCTGCTGAACGCGGATACTATTCCGTGCCTCGCGATAGTACCGCCGATGATTTGGCCGAGGAGTTGGGAATCACACATCAGGCGCTCTCTGAACGACTTCGACGTGCCCACGGCAATCTCGTCGATCAAGTATTCGTTGAAAGTACCGGAACCCGGGAGCCACCGGAACTGACCACTGGCGAATCCGGCGAGGATACGATGGCCGAGTAGCAGTGAGTATCGTGGATATCAGTCACTATCTGATGCTATCGCGAAACTGAGATAGCGATACAAAGGGGAGTTCCTGTCTGACGATTGCCGAGACCGAAACCCTCTCCACATTCTATCGCAAATATTTCCACCTACGCTAGATGAAACGGTTTCAAATCCTCCAAGAGTCCCTCGCAACGACGGTCATATTTGCTAGCACACTCGTCGCAGTCATGGGTGTGTCACTCATCAGTCCTGTACTCCCCGAAGTTCAAGAAGCATGGAATATTACAGAGGCACAAGCAAGTCTGTTACTCTCTGCATTTACCCTCCCAGGAGTATTTTTAACAATTCCAATCGGAATACTCGCGGATCGAATCGGTCGCAAGCGAATTCTCATCCCATCGCTCGTTGTCTTCGGGATTTGCGGATCCGGAGTCGTCCTGTTCTCGAATTTCGAGACAATACTCTTTCTCCGTGCAATCCAAGGTGCAGCCAGTAGCGCGATTGCGACACTTACAGTCACGTTGCTTGGTGACCTCTACACCGGTGAAAAGCGGCGAACTCTGATTGGGATGAATGCTGCAATCCTCGCGGTGGGTGCGGCCGGGTATCCACTACTTGGAGGTGCACTTGCGACGGTTTCCTGGATGGCACCTTTTGTCTGCTTCTTTCTTGGAGTAGTTGTCGCTTTCCCCGGTCTAATCTTTTTGGAAGAGCCTTCCTCCACCGACGAAAATACGGACAGTGATATCTGGGAATTCATGACCAGTTCAACGTCAATGAAACCCTACCTCGTACTCTACACCGCCATATTCGGTATTTTTCTTGTTCTCTATGGTGCCCAGCTCACGGTAGTCCCCTTCATTCTTGCCAATTCCTACCAGTACTCGTCAGGAACGATCGGGATTCTTCTCGGCTTGCCAGCAGTAGCAATGGGTCTGACAGCTGTACAAGGAGACCGACTGCTTCAGTTCTTTTCGAGCTTCCAATCTATTGCACTCGGATTCATGAGCTATGGTATCGGTCTCGTCGCGATATCGGTCGCTGATTCCGTGTATCTGATCGTCGTTGCCCTTTTGTTGTTTGGACTGGGTCAAGGGCTCGCTGAACCGATCACAGACACTGCACTCAACGAACTGGCACCCGATGAATTTCGAGGGAGTATTATGAGTATTCGAACCAGTGTGCTTCGACTTGGAACTACCATCGGGCCACCCCTCTTCGTTGGGGTTGCTGCATTTTTCAGCTACACGCAAGCACTGTTGATCGGTGGTGCAATGTCGTTGTTTATCGGGGTCAGTTGGCTGTTCGTTCGGAGTACCCGGATATCACAAATAGCAGTTTCCGATCCGTGACAACCCCCGTCCGCTAATCGCAGTGGCTTTACGAAGTCCTCATTTTGGCCACAACAGCACTCGAAATGCACATTGTATTACCGGTGACCCTCGATAGCAATGGATCGAACGATAAAGTGTGGGTTTTTTGCGAAACGGATGGGGTCGAGAATGCGATCCTATCCGATTACAACGGTATAATCATCGACAAATGATAGTACGGTCGTAATTGGCGAATATGCCCACAGTTCTCCGTACGAAAGTTCCTACGCGATCGCTTGCCGAATTGCAGCGTCCGAATGCCAACAGTACGTGACTAGAAAACCGGAGTCAGATTCGAACCGGAGGCGGGGACGACCGGCGCTTTGGACCCAGAATGCGCTGAATAATACCATCGATATCTGGCTGAGACTCCTCCTCTGGTTCGTCCGACGGGTAATGTGGAACTGTCATTGGGCTTCACTCAATCTAGTAGTACGCCATCAATTATAATAATTATTCACTGTTGCAAGATAGGTTTTGAGTAAGTCGGTTATCGCCTTACACTAAAGTTTATAAATTTCATGAAGTCTTGAAATGCAAAATGCAGCGACACTACTTCCAGCATGAAGGAGGAGCAATAGTGAGAACGCAAGCTGCAGTCAACAACCCGTGCGAATCATCCTCGTGTCGACTCTGTATCACGGGAACTGCGTTATTGGAATTCGTTCAGTATTCGTTGGGCCTTCCAGCATATGGACAGGAGTGCCGTCAGCGTGTCGTCCATCGCAGTTTCGACGACGGTCGTGTGTTCGCTGTCCACGTCCCGATGGGTATAGTGTAGTAACCTTGGGAAAGACGCGGTTTCGTGACCTGTACTCACTCGCTATACACCAAACCAGAAAAACAACGCGATCCAAAGCAGGAATACGAACACGGCCGCAATGATCAGACCCTTCCAGAACGTCCGATATTGGTGGTGTGAAACATCTGCTGGAGGTGCATTCTGCTTCGACCAGCGGCAATCAAGGATACTCTGCTGCTCAGCTTGCATTTCCCAGTGGTCCATAGTATCCGTATAGTACCATCATAAGTTGTTATACACATCCTTCTAAATGATAATCACTGGCTACGAGGTAAATACGCGCCCAGACGTAAATTCAGCTTTCTGGAGATATAACGGTCTCTGCGCACTTGGTGTTCGATTTCCGTCTCATTTCAGTTCGCTCACTTCTCTATTTAAATTGAACTATTATCGGTCGCAATACTGCGGTTTTACGGTGAGTGGACGTTTACGGATACCCACTTTACAACAGATATTGTTACTTTCGTTGACAATTTTTATCCGGTTTCGGTGGCCACTAGCGATCGATGAACACGTGGGACTATCTCACAGTTGCTAGGCGAAGAAACCCGCCGGACACCGAATTCGGCTCCGTTCGTGTCGATTCGGGACGCCGATCACTCGCCGACACGACCCTTCCAAGCCAATGAGCACAACAGCTCGACGTGCCCGTTTCACCGACACCCTCGTATTCGGAATCCTCGGAGTACTATTCGGGACGTGGGCGGTCCGCATCCCTGCAATAAGCGCCACGCTCGATCTTTCATCGGGTGACATCGCGGTGGCACTCGTCGGGTTGGCGTGTGGCAGCCTCGTCGGACTCCCATTGAGCGGGATTCTCGTCTCACGGTTTGGCAGTCGAAACGTAATCCGGGCTGGACTGTGTATCTACTGTCTATCGCTTCCGTTGGTCGCACTCAGCAGCGGGCTTGCCATGCTCGTCGGTCTATTGTTCCTCTTTGGCTTCGGAAAAGGGCTCATCGATGTCGCCGCCAATACGCAAGGTGTACGGATCGAAACTGCGTATTCAGGCCAAATAATGGGGAGTATCCACGCGATGTTCAGTGGCGGAGGATTGGTCGGGTCGGGACTCGGTGCGGTCGCTACGGATATCGGACTCTCTGTCGAATCCCACTTCGCGATCGTCAGTGTCACATCGCTCACCATTGGACTTCTGACGAGTCGATGGTTACTCCCGACCGACGGCCCAATCGGCGCAACGACAGGTACTGGACGGACCTTCGCACTTCCCTCTCGAAAGTTAGCGGGGTTCTGTGTCATCGGGTTCTCCGCCTTGTTCATCGAAGGCGTCGTCAACGATTGGAGTGCCGTCTTCCTCGAAGATTACACCGGTGCGAGTGCGAGTATCGCCGCGCTCGGATTCGCAGCGTTCTCGCTGATGATGATGGTCGGGCGGTTCTCGGCCGATCACGTGGTCGAACTAGTTGGGTCCCACCGATTCATCCGCATCGCCGCTGGGGTCGCTGCGATCGGCGTTGCGCTGACGCTGATCGCTCAAACCGCGCTCTCGATCGTCGGCTTTGGTCTACTGGGGATCGGTCTCGCGGGCATCATGCCGGTCACGTTCAGTTTAGCGGCGAACGCCGACCCCGAGACACCGACCGAATCAGCCGTCGCCGCCGTCTCGACTGCTGGCTACGGAGGGTTTGCAGTCGGACCGGTAGCGATCGGGAGCATCGCCGAGGCAACGACACTGCGCTTGGCATTCGTTTCGGCGTTCGCACTCACCATCCTCATCGCGCTACTCACGGTCGTTCCAACGGTCAGCAACACCACATACGGTGACGAATCGACTGCGCAGGTTTCGGACTAACGGCCCATCAGGACGGTAGGATATCAACTGACGATTCGTCGATCCGCTTGATCGTGAATCGCTTGGCGGCAACGTCTTCGGTGAGTGCTCCACGGCCACCAATAGTGTAGCTGCCGTCGGCAGTCTCGAACCGAATTCTCGCTTCCGCGGCTAGTTCGAGTAACGACGCGGATGTTTCGTCCGGACGAGAACCGGTATATTCAACGCCACCGAACCGACCCGAGAGCATACATTCGCGGCCGGTACGGACGAACTCACCCTCGATGCGACCGGTGATGATCGCACCATCGTTGAGTGCCGGTTCGATGCCGCGGATACATTCAGTGATCTCGACGAATGTATAGGGTGGCCGATCGCTGCGACCGTCGAAGATCGATTCGTAAACTTCCCACAATCGAGTCAGATAGTACCAATGGAAGACATACGCCAACGTGTAGTCGTCGACGAGAACGCCGTACTCGGACGACAGTTGGTTGTGTGTCGCATAGCATGCTTGCTGGCGGTCGGCCAGTAATAGAAACGGCCCGGGAAGATCACGTCGTCGCACTTCGGTACAGACACCCTCGAAGTCGGAGGAGTCGAACGGCAGTTCCTCGTCGGGTGAAACGTGGAGCGAGAGCTGAACGTGAACGTCGCGTTTGTGGGCATTTCGAAGCTCTGTGCGGAGTCTCCGGAACTGATCCGGTGTCGCGGCGAACTGAATATGGTCGGTCGCCGCTTCGATCGTCTCCTGGGCATGTTCGAGAACGGTCCGAACCCCACGGACGAGATTTACGTCACCATCTTGGACATCGGGTGTTTGATATCTCGTTTTTATCTCCGAAATCGCGTTCTCGTACTGATTTATCGTCGTCCGCAGTCCGGAAAGTGCGTCCGATGGATCGTTCACTTGAGCATACAGTCGATCACGATCATAGGTGGTCACATAGCCGTCGTTTTCCAAGTCTCTGAGTATATCGTAGATTCGCGGTTGAGGCACGTCGCTAGCCGTAGCGATCTCGCTTGCAGATGCGGATCCGAGTTCTAGCAGCGTCGCGTATGCGCTGGCTTGATATGGGGAGAACCCAGCTTCTTCGAGAATCGTAAGAAGTTCGTTCGTCTCCATCGGTCCAACGTTCGGCGGCTCTCGACTTATGTCTGCGCCATCGGCTTTGCCGATATCGATCGCTTGCTATTTTCGACGAGGCAGATTGGGTCGCAATTGTCACGTCGAAAGTACTGTTTCAATTCCAGAGATAACAATCACGGTTCAACCGATGATACCCAATCGAGCAGCCGCTCCGAGTAGGCCAAAGACGAATACAAGAAGCGTCGCGATGGCGTAGTAAGACGTAGCAGCTGTTCCAGGTTGGAACGGCTCAGGGAGATGTTTGCGAACGATGTAGTAGTTCGCGATATAATAAAAGAACTGGAAAACTGCGACCATCACCGCAGCGCCAACGACGAGGGTGACTGGCAGTGAACCAATAGCGAGTACGGGGACGAGACTGACGACGGCCATAAATAGCACGAACATCTTTCGAGTCCGTTCGGTGTCCATGTCACGTTCGAGAACCATCGGAAGAATATCACTGGCAACTCGTGGGGCACCATCGAGAAGTGTAATAACAGTCGAATAAAGTGCGGCGAAGCCACCGATAATCATCGCCCAGTACGCCCATGCCCCGAAGGAATTTTGGAGTAGTTGCCCCGTTACAATAGCGAGATTTTCGTTCGTTGGTGGGTTGGGATAGAGGACGTTTGCAGCCAGCAGAATCATTGCGACGATGAGGATGAAAGTAAACCCGTATGCAATGTTGAAGTCTCGACGTCCGGTTCGAATCCAAGCGGCGATATAGTCATGATACCGATCGTCGTTCGGATCGAGTCCTTCGGTTCGGAGTGCACGGGCCCCCTGCTTCTTTGCAATGGACCAGCTTCCAAGAGTGATAGTAGTACCGAGGCCAGTGGGGGCAAAGCCTGCCATTGCGGCGAAAAGACCGAGAAATACCGTCGACCCAAAGTCGGGCGTTTTGAACGACGTTTCTGCGATGATGTTTGGTGATGGTGGTGCGACAAAGGTCCCCAGAAATGCCAATAACCCAAGGGATACGACGAATAGTTTGAGTATCGTTTCGAGAGCAGAATAACTCGAGAAGAGTACAAGAACGGTTGCAATGCCAATGAGTAAGACGTATGCAGTAAGCATGTTGAGGCCCGGAATGAGAGCCGCAGTGAAACTGGCAGCACCCGTGCCAACTGCACCTGTAATGATCGTTTGGGGGAGTACAATGATAAATAGGGCGACCCATTGTGCCCAGTGATTGGGGCCCGGCAATTCCCCATAGCCCTTGACAGGGTTGCGTCCAACACCATAGCTATAGCGGACACCAAGCTCCCAACCGCCATATTTCACGAGAAAGATCACGGCTGCGATCCAAATACCAAATACGCCGTAGAGACCTCCAATCGTCGGTGCGAGAATAATATGACTCGATCCAATGGCAGTAAGGGCCCATAGCATCGAGGGGCCGAAATGTTCGCGCATGAACGCGACCCAGCTTTCGGCAGGATATTCGAGTTCGAGTGTTGCATGTTCTGAGTCCTCCGCTTGCGGTTTCGTCTCCTGGAGATTTGAGGTGTCTGCTGACATACCTTGACACGTTATAACACACCAATACACAGTATTATAAATACTAATCGATAGCCTGAGAAAAGATGCTCGTAAACGATGAGACCGGGTATAATGTGATTCGTATTATGTTTATGGGTCGGGGTCCCTATCGTGATCACCAAGGAGCGGATACGCTCGAGAGTAGGTGAACATCCGCTCATTGGGCCGAAGGGCTCTCCGATGGTTAAAGGGAGTGTCGATAAAAGGATTGTACTCACCGGGTAGAGTCGAGACTGTACGCTCCTGGATGATCAGGGTCCTTCCAGCCTTCTTTACCACTCCATGATTCGACATCAAGACGGTAGACGGCAGTCCGATCGACTGACTCCTGAGCGATTCGCTCATAATCCTCGCCTTCGGTCAATTGCGGTGCAAACTTCTCCATGAACTGCTCAAGAACCGCTCGTTTCTCCGCGCTGGCAGCAAGCAGATCGATGGCTCCGTAAGCGACCACACTCGAGTATTCGACGGTGAAGTTTACCGGCTCATCGGCCGGGATATATCGCCCTTTCTCGCTCGTGGTGAAGGAAGCACGCGGATCGTCGTTGCGCTCGATGAGATCGTGGGCACGTCCCGCCTGTGCACCGTGGAGGTAAATCACACCCTCATCTCGATCGTAGACGAAGAGTTGTGTCACAAGATGAGGGATGTCATCATCGATAAGACCGAGCACACCCGTTTCCTGCTCGGCAAGAAACTCAGGTATCCATGCCGGATCGTCGATTGCCTTTCCTTGATAACGGATCGAATCGGTGACGTTTCTTGGGTCGTTCTGGGTCATCTCTACTGTAGCAGACAGCGACGGTAAAAATGGTTTTGAAAGATCTTCGAAATTATCAATTTCGGCCACTGGTCTGACAGCTCTTTCGGAACGGATCCAATCCGAGAAATCACGGCGAGGAGATCTTCAATATCCCGCTCGCAAGCGAGTAAGTGTTATACTCGCTGTTATGCAGCCACTTGAACCCGTAATCATGATTCAGTTGCGGAAGAACCGGGGGACGCGTCGTCTGTCTATGAGGTTCCGATCGATTTGCGCCGGAGAGAATCGTAGTTGTAGTTTGATTTTGAGAGATTGGTCATAATTTCTTTTCCCGGTACGTCCATTGGTTGAATTGGCTCGAGGAAACTCGGCCACCACCCCCCTATCGAAGTGAAGTCAGAGGCACATCAGCCGTCGATAGGGTCGTGAGCTGTCCGCTCAGTTCACATCAGCTGCCCACCTACCATCCAACCTACAGTATCTCCCAGTCCGACCGATTCGTGGGCATGATCCCGCAACCATGCCCGCGGAGTAGCCCTCTCGGACTGGGATTTCTATCCGGGAGAACGAAAAACACAGATGGCTGTGAGTACGTGTTCGATTCGACCGATCTGGTGGATCGTAGTGTCTCCACCACTGTCGTTGACGAGTGCGGAAGTTCGTAGTCACGCGATTTCTTGCGGTGTAATGGATACGAATAGCCTGAAAATACCTCGGAATAAGACGCCGACGGGTGAAAGGTCTACTCGTCGGTGAATATGGGAATCTCAGGGGGGAGGATGCGTCGAGAATCGATTGTACGCGTACGTCCGTGATGCGAGAACCGATACACGAGAATCCGAAGACGAAACGATATAGATTCGATTCGGCGTGATCAGCTCAGGACTTGCTACCCCAACCGAACGAGAGCCACCCCCCGTCCGGGTGGAGAATTTCGCCGGTCATGAAATGCTCCCGCTCAGCGAGGAAGGCTGCGCAGTTCGCGACTTCCTCGGGGGTACCGAACCGACCGAGTGGGGTTCGGTCGATGACATCCTGCTCGTCAAATCCGATCTGGTCCTGGGCATCGTCGACCATATCCGTCCGAATGTAGCCCGGTGAAATAGCGTTGACTTGGATGTCGTGTTCTGCCCATTCGACGGCCAGACAGCGGGTGAGGTTGTTGACACCTCCCTTCGACGTGTTGTAGGGAGTTCGACCGGTTTGCCCCTGTTCACCCATCATGCTGGAGACGTTGATGATGCTCCCGCCGGTGCCCTGTTCGATCATCCGCCGTCCGGCCAATTGTGCGCCACTGAACGCGCCCGTGAGGTTGACGTCCAGGACCCGTTGCCAGTCGGAAAGCGACATCTCCTCCGCCGGCCCACGGATGTTGATACCCGCGTTGTTCACCCATACATCGAGGGAACCGAACCGTTCGACGGTTCGATCGACGAGCGCACTAAGCGAGTCAGCGTCCGTAACGTCGGCTTCGATTGGGGCGACGGATTCGTTCCCGGTTTCGGCCGCGATTTCGTCCGCGGCCGCTGCCGCTCGGTCCTGCGAGCGTGAGTTGATGACGACGTTCGCGCCACGTGATGCAAACTCCCGTGCGATTGCGAAACCGATGCCGCTACTCGAACCCGTTACGACGGCGGTCTGGTCGTGCAATGTGCTAGTCACGGTTAGTGGATATCGTGAGATGGTTTTATTTTTCCGGTTTTAGCCACTATTTCTTCATCAAAAAAGAGAAATATAGCCAAATGTTGCAATAATCAGGAAAGATAGGGCGTCATTCGGTAAGGACGGTAACAGGATGGTCGAAGTCGAGGATGACTTTCTGCGTGGCATCGCCGAAGAGGGCTTTTCCGGTCGGCGACCGCTGGCGTCCGGTGATGAAGACGTGGTCACAGTCGTACTCCTCGGCGGCGTCGAGGATCGTATCCGCCTTGTCACCGAGGTAGCCGGTCACCTGGTACTCGACGTCGAGTTCCGAGAGTACCTCGTCGCCGATGTCGCGGGCGAACTCGGTCGCACCATCTTTGGCTTCGCCGACCGTGTAGTTCGCCGAACTGCTCATGAGCGATTCCATCGCGTCTCGACGAGCTCCGTACTCCTGTTCGGTGGTGATGTGAGTCAGTACCAGGTCAGCGTCCGATCCGTCGGCGATGATACCCGCTTCGTACAATAGTTCCTTTGCCGTTTCAGTAGGCTCGACGACGGCGAGTGCACGTTCCATGTCTAATGTGAGACAACGTGAAATAATAAAACCAGCGTTCGTTTATCGAAGCAAACAGATAATACAATATTTTTCATATATGAGTTTCATTTGTTAACGTTCATTATTAAATTTCGTATTATAATGGAAAATGTTTTCAATGGGTATCAATGACATGGAGGCGCAAGTCATGGCAATTGAATTCGCACAGAGTCCGCTGCTGACGTTCGTAGTCGGACTTGTATTGGTCGTTCTCCTGTTAGTCGTTTGGGATCTTCCAGCATTCGTCGGGCTAGCTATCGCCGCGTTCGGTGTCGGTTTGCTCAACGCGGTGTTTGTCGCGGACTTTACGTTCGGCGACGCGGCGACGAAAACGGCGGCGGCGTTCGGGGATGGTATGACGGGAATCGGTATCCCGATTCTGATGGCATCGGTAATCGGGAAATCGATGCTCGAAAGCGGGTCCGCACAGCGTATCGTCCGGGCGTTTCAATCGGCCGTCGGAAAAGGGAACTCCGACATCGCCCTGTGGGGAAGCAGTACCATCCTCGCGATACCGGTGTTCTTCGATAGCGTGTTCTACCTCCTGGCACCGCTTGCACGTTCGATGCGTGCTCGCGTGGGCAAGAACTACGCGCTATACCTCATCGCCGTCGGGGCAGGTGCATCGGTAGCCCACGTATTCATCCCACCGACGCCGGGACCCTTGGCAGTTTCCGATCAACTCGGAATCGCCAACCTCGGGCTAACCATCCTCATCGGTATCATCGTTGCCATCCCCTCGGCAATCATGGGCGGGCTCGTGTACGGTCGCTGGATTAACAAGCGAATCACCATTCCGCTTCGGGATGCGATGGGAACGACGACGGAAGAACTCGAAGAGCGTGCAAACCGAGATACCAAGGACCTTCCCGGCGTTCTCGAAGCTTCCATGCCGATTTTCCTCGCTATCGGGCTGGTCGCTTCGTACACAATAGTCGATACGTTCAAGGATCCGTATCCGGTCCTCGCAGATTTGCAACCGGTGGTCGCCTTCATCGGGGACAAAAACGTCGCGCTGACGATCGCCGCCATCGCGGCGGCGTACACGTACCTCCGCTGGTCCGACCTCTCGCGGTCGCTCTGGGAAGAGGAACTCACAGAGGCACTGAAGAGTGGTGGTAACATCGCCGCCATCACCGCGATGGGTGGCGCGTTCGGGGCACTTCTGGCCGCGTCCGGAATCGGATCGTACATCGCGGATCATCTCCAGGGTATCGGTATCGGTCTGCTCGTGACCGCGTGGCTCATCGCCGCTATCGTTCGGGTCGCACAGGGCTCGGCGACGGCTGCCATGCTCACGGCTGCGGGAATCATGGCACCGCTGACCGGTCAGTTATCGGTTAGTCCGGTATACATGGTGATGGCAATCGGAGCGGGCGGAAACATCTGTTCGTGGTACAACGACTCCGGGTTCTGGCTCGTCAAGGAGATCGGAGGACTCACGCAAGCGGAAACCTTGAAGACGTGGACGATGCTGACGACCATCATCTCCATTACGGGCCTCGTGACGGTACTCATTCTCTCCTCGCTCATCCCGTTGGCGTAGGTAATCCGTCATCTGCGGGACCCGATTTTGACCATCGTTACGTCGTAGTACTTCGTATTCGAGGTGAACGGTCGGGAAACCCTCGGACCGTCGTCAATTCGGACGTGACAATCATTCGACGACCGCTAGTTGAATTTCTCGACACACACCACAATACCGCAATGGAATCCGTTCTCGAAAACGGAGGTAGTTAGGCTGTGAGAACTTGATGGAAGCGACGATTGGATTCTTCGAGTTGCCTTTCCGGAACTGCATGAACGGAATAGCCATGATCCATATCGCGATGCTTCCGAGCTGCGATTCGTTCTGCTTGCTCGGCGGATAGTCGATAGAGAACAACGTCGACTTGCTCTTGCTTTTTAGTGACCACGACCGCATATGGATCTGTATCCTGGCACGAGTCCCTGTCATTCCGACTGTTTCGATCGGTTTGTGTCATTGTGTCACCTTGTGTCGCTCTCGTGGTAGGTTCCCACTCTACCAAACAACAACTACGACGTACGCATAGTAATAGTTTACAGTTCATTTACAGCTTCGAGATAGCATTAAAAACATGATTGAGGAAGTATACTTATGGCGCTGGAGAATTCGATTCCAATTTGAGTTGATGGGTCACTGAGTGTCCGAATGAAGTATGCGTCAGTATGAGCACTGCAACTATCCCCATCTATCTTCGACAAAACCGTGTAAGTGCTCCGCGATATGGAATCTCGCTATAACCGTCGCTTCCCACTTTGCTTTCGCTCGGGATTTCCCTTCGGACTGTAGAGGTGGAAAAACCGAGAGTCGGTAACGGATTCATCGCTGGAAGGCATGTGAGAATGCAATATTCATATACGGTATTTGCATACTGTATTTGTATTATACTCCGTATTCAATTATGTGACACCAGTAGACGATCGCCAATTGGGGTACGGATTCGTAGCGAGGACTGCGGCGGTCGATTGCCCGGCGTCAAAAGAGGGTTCGCGACCCGGAACAGTTCTACTATAGTGAGTATAGTCGGTCGTTTCGCTATTCGATCGTGTATCTCAAACCGTCATCCGAGACGAATTTGGTCAGCACTTACTTGAAAGACCTGTCCGTACGTATTTTCATGACCGAAGAAACGCGACGGGTGATTATCGATACCGACACGGCGGGCGACGACACACAGGCACTCCTTCTCGCAGCGACCGCCGATGACATCGAAATTGAGGGTGTTACCATCTGTACCGGAAACATCGAATTCGAGTACATGGTGGAGAACGCGAAGTACACGCTAGAGATGGCGAATATTGGCGACGACGTCACCGTCTACGAAGGTGCACGAACGCCGCTCGTGAAGAAACACGAATATGCCGACTACGTTCACGGAGAAGGAGGACTCGGAGGCGACCTGTTCCCGGATACTGGAATTCCCTCCGGTGACCGCCACGGCGCGGACTACATCGTCGAAATGGCTCGCGAGAATCCGGGAGAGATCACGCTCGTCTGTATTGCGCCGCTGACGAACGTCGCGCTTGCACTCCAAATAGAACCGAACCTGAACGAATTGCTCGATGAGGTGTGGGTGATGGGAGGGAACGTCAACTGCCTCGGCAACGTCACCCCCGCAGCGGAGTTCAACTTCTGGGCCGACCCCGACGCCGCAAAGCGGGTGGTTCGTGATCTCGATATCGTACTCTTCGATTGGGGCGTCACCGTTCGAGACACCGTCTTCGACGCCGACCTGCTGGCCGAAATCGACGACGGCCCCGACACCGAATTCGCATCGTTTTTCGCGGAGATAAGCGCTGCCGTCCGCGAGTTTAACAAGGAGTCACAGGGCCGAGACAGAACGACGCAACCGGACGCAGGCCTGATGGCTGCACTTATCGAACCGGCCCTCATCGAATCGGCCGCGACGTACCACGTCGATGTCGACGAACGAGAAGGGTTGACCCGCGGATACACTTTGGTGGACGAGGACGACGTCACAGACGGCGAGGCCAGAACGACCGTGATCGAGTCGTTCGATACCGCCTCGTTCCACCGGATGTTCAAGGACATGTTGTTCGAATCGACCCCGACGGAGTCCCTATAACCGGATCGACTCTGTCGTCCGGCGTTTGTCGATCGAGAAGAGTGAACATGCTCGGAAGTGGACAGTTGGTATCTCGATGGGAAATTTTTACCCAGTAGTTTCCCATCGATAGATTGTGAAAACAGTTTTCCACGTTAGTGATGGAGCGGACGAGATACAGGACGCTGCGATCCGATATGCGGGCGGGATCTTTGAGGATGAGTCCGTCGATATCGACGCTGTTGCGGTAGTTGCGAACGCATCGGGAATCGAACTCGTTCGGACGGACTCAGCCTTCGCCGAGGAGATCGGTGCGCTCTCGGAAGGCGACGTTCGATTCATCGCGTGTGAAAAATCGATGGAAGCCGCCGGATTGACGTCCGACGATATTCTTGATACCGTCGACACAGCCCCCACCTCCGTCGGGGTGCTTACCAGGTTACAAGAAGAGGAGTATCGGTATATCAAAGTACCGTAGTTTTCGTACAGATTCGGAACGAACGCTTCGTCATCCGGGGTTCCACCGAGGACTCCCCCCACCCCGAATGCTGGTTTCATCGATGGCAAAAACGCGTGGGGACATGAGTAGCGGTCGAGAGTGGATGCTCTTGGTGTATCTGAGACCAGGGGACGAACAGATGGCATGAATGTTATCAGGTTCGGCATCTGTCCCTCTTACCTTTTAATGATCTAAAGACGTACCGTGTCCCGACGATGCTATACGACCACGTCGCCGATCTCGATCTCCAGATCGATGGGTATGACCTCGAACGACACGAACGGGATACATCTAGCGGGTTCGTCAGGGCGACGACCGTCGTCTCGTTACACGGCGATGGTGAGATCGGGCAGGGCGAGGACGTGACGTACGACAACGATGCCCATGACACGCTTTACGAGTCCTCGGAGGAATTTTCCCTCACAGGGAAGTACACGCTCGATGAATTCTCCGAGCAGCTCTCCGGGATCGATTTCTTCCTCGGAGACGAGCCAAATCAAACGATCTTCCGGAACTATCGACAGTGGGCGTTCGAAAGCGCCGCCCTGGATCTCGCATTGAAACAAGCCGATACTGATCTCGCTACCCAACTTGACCGCGAGTATAACCCGGTACGGTTCGTCGTGAGTACGCGACTCGACGACCCACCAACCGGCGACCGTATCATCGACTGGCTCGATCGGAATCCAAATTTGGAGTTCAAGCTCGATCCCACATCTGACTGGACCGACGACGTCGTCGATCGGTTGGCTGCGACTGACGCAGTTCGAACGCTCGATCTGAAAGGCCAGTACCACGGGACGACTGTGGATCAGCCTGCCGATCCCGCGCTCTACGAACGAGTCGTCAAGGGATTCCCGGACGCGCTCATCGAAGATCCAGCACTGAACGATGAAACACGGCCGCTATTTGAGGGACAGGAAGGACGTGTAACGTGGGATTACCCCATCCGCAGTGTTGAGACGGTTACGGAACTACCGTGGGAACCGAAGTGGCTCAACATCAAGCCGTCGCGGTTCGGCTCGGTTCAGTCGTTGCTCGAGACGATCGATTACTGTCACAACCACGATATCCAGATGTTCGGCGGCGGCCAGTTCGAACTCGATGTCGGTCGAGGACATATTCACGCAGTTGCATCGCTGTTCTACCCGGACGCGCCGAACGATGTGGCTCCGAAAGCATACAATGACCCAGATCCCAGTGGTAATCTGCCGTCGAGTCCGCTTTCGCCACCAGAAACGCCGCAGGGACTCGAATGGGAATGAAAAAAGAAACAGAACCAAACCGGCAATCAGTGTCGTCTCATCGCCTTCGATGATCTCTTGGAAACGGAGTTCGTCACACGCCGAGTTGACGAAGACGCACCTTTCGCCACACATCATACATTCACGGAACAGGGGCAATCGCATTGTTCCGTCTTCGATGAAACCGAAGCTTGGTCGAACGGGTGGCTATAGACTCAAAGTTGAAACAGTTGACTTAGACCCGGTTACACTCTGCTGCTGTAGACACCGATGTCTGTGTCGTCATCAGTTACGTGTGACTCCTCTGGAGTTCTGGTCTGCAGTCTCCAGTAGCTCTTGGTAGCGATTCCGGATCGTTACCTCACTCACATCCGTTACCTCGGAAACCTCGCTCTGCGTCATCTTTTCGTCGGTGAGCAATCCGGCTGCGTAGAGCGCCGCTCCAGCGAGCCCGACCGGACTTTTTCCGCTGTGGACGTTTGCCGCCTTCGCTGACTGAAGGAGTTCATGAGCACGTGTCTCGAGTTCGTCGCTGACGTCGAGTGCGGATGCGTACTTCGCAATGTAGTCCTCGGAATTCGGCGGTTGGATTTCAAGACCTAGTTCCCGGCCGAGATATCGGTAAGCGCGCTTGAACTCCACCTTGTCGACTCGGCTGACGGCTGCGACCTCGTCGACTGATCGGGGGACCGCTGCCTGGCGGATTGCGGCATAGATCGCGGCGGTCGCGATACCCTCGATGGATCGGCCGGGGAGGAGGTCCTCCTTTAGTGCGCGGCGATAGATGACGCTCGCCGTCTCTCGAACAGTCTTCGGTACGCCGAGGGCGGATCCCATTCGTTCGATCTCGCCGAGTGCTTGCTTGAGATTGCGTTCTTTGGAGTTGCGCGTGCGGAAACGCTCGTCCCATGTTCGTAAGCGCTGCATCTTCTGGCGCTGGCGTGATGAGAGAGACCGACCGTGAGTGTCACGGTTCTGCCATCCAATCTTGGTCGACAGCCCGTTATCGTGCAGTAGCTTCGTCGTCGGAGCACCGACACGAGCCTTCTGATCGCGTTCTTCGCTGTTGAATGCGCGCCAATCGGGACCGTGATCGATTTCACCTTCGTCGACGACGAGACCGCACTCCCGGCACACGGTCTCACCGTGTGCAGTATCGTGAGTAAGCGATCCGCCACACTCAGGACAAACGCGTTGCTTCTCGGTCGATGTTGTTGATTCTTCGTGTTCGTTCTCGGTCGATACGGTCGATTTCGTGGTTAACTGCGCAGTCGTGTTGGTATCCTTGTGAGTGGCATTCTGGTGTTCGGGTGGATGGCCCGAACTACTCTTGCTGCACTCTGATATAAGGGTACCACGACCATGAGTCTTTGGTTGGCATGAACCAAATAGAGATTTCGACTACACCAGTACTCATCTCAAAAAGACATTATTAAGGATAGTACTCGACTTTTTCGCTATATCGGCCTTCAACAGCCAAAGTCTATTAGCTTAGCATGAGCTAAGATATGATATGCGCGAGTTCATCTTTACGATCGAGTACGATCCGGGAATCGATCCGATTACAGACATATTCATCGATTATCCAGCGACGATGGCTAAATCACTCGCCTGCTGTGTGACGGCTCGGAGTATGTGGCGAGTTGATCGGATCACTGGTCCAACAGACGCACTGTCGTCATTAGAGACGATTTATCTCGATTCAAAGCACTGTAATGAGTGTCTCGGCTCACGAAACTGCCACACACCCAGTGAGTATGCGGAGTTAGATAGCGATACTAATCAGCGAACGATCTATACGTATCAGCCTGAAATCGAAGGCTGTCATTCGGTTCCCTATCGCGCAGCACAACAGCTCGGTGATGGTTTACTCTTCCAAACGACACGCAACGAATCCCAGTACGAGTGGCGTATTCTCATGCGCGATAAGACAGCAGTTGGCGAACTTTACGACACGATTCAACAGGAGCTCCGCGATGGTGTACGGATTGAACTCGATCAACTAGGCACGCCAGCTCATTGGTGTGAAGAGGCCGTCACCATCGCCGACCTGCCATACGCACAACGAGAGGCACTCATCGCTGCTGTCGAACAGGGATATTACGAGACGCCCCGTGAGACGTCGGTCGAAGACATTGCTGATAGTGTCGGTGTTCCGCGTTCGACCCTACAGTATCGATTGCAGCGTGCCGAATCATGGCTCGCGACACGCTTCATGAGCGAATCATATTCGTGAGTAACTAACTTGTCGGAAGTCGAAGTAGTCGTGTTGCGGGTGGGGTTTCACTCAACACGGCGTGTCTTGCTCCATACGTATATCGTGTGTCCATCCCGTGTGCACGAGGCTCGATCACTGCGGTATTCTGCCAACGAGAGAAATAACAGGCCCGCTGTCGCTGTTCTACGGTTGGTCGTCCATTTCCATTGCGGCAACGAGTTCATCCGGAAGCGCGCCGATCTGCATGAGCATGCCCAGGATATTGACTTCTTGCCACGTTTCGGCGAGTTTCCCGTCTTCAAACCGGTTGATGTCGATCCCCGTGACGGTTACCTCTTCATGCGTTGGATCAATCCCCATCATTTCCCCGACGTGTTCTCCCGTCTGTGACCACCGACCGATCACATAATCGTCGGTTGAAATGAGTTGCTCGGTTACTATCGGTCCATCTATGATGCCAGCACCCATCTCGGCCATTTCTCGATAGACGTCACGACCGCGCATCGGTTCTGGCATGGATTGGTCGTGCAAAACGTAGTCTTCGGCAACCAATTCGTCGATCGCATCGAAGTTGTGGTGTTCCCAGACCTCCTCGTTGAGACGGTGCGTGAGTTGCTCGTTTTCTTTCGTTTTAGTGCTCATAATTGTCTCTCCTCGTGTCCGCAGCGTTTCGACGCCATCCCAGTGCTTAGTTATGAAGTCGGGGAGGGAGAATCGTGTCGGCATACCGTTTTCCAACCGTACATTGCGCAATCCGACCAGAACTGTCATCCTCCTAGAGTGCCATTATGACGTCTCTCGGAGACGTCTACACTCACTATCCAGATGAAAGTACGAATGGTTGCGAGTATCGTGTCGCGTCTTATTACTCGTCTATGACGTATCTGTGGCAATTTTCCATTGATTTGCACGCTCGGTGTCCCGTGTATTTCCATCGATTCTTAGGAATAGAGAATGCGATAGTTCCATCGGAGTCACGGTTCGACGATTCCCCCATCGCCTTCCGTTTCGATCGTTACTACACTGTTCGCCGCTGAATCAGTGCAATCGACTTCATTGGGACGATCCGGAACAGCTACCTTATCGATCATAGCGTGACATCCACGGAACCCCGTTTTCGGAGGAGTAGATGCCGATGTCACGGGTTTTCTCATTCGGTTTCGACCGAATCACTGAGGAACTGTCGAATCAGGTGCACCGTCGTCCCGAATTCGTCGCGTCGAATGCAGTGACCTGCATTTGTGACGTGTTCCAACCGGGCATCGTCGAAGCGATCGACACGCTCTCGATCGAGGGCACGTTGGTCGTCGTCGACGTCGGCCCTCAGTATGAGCGTCGGGCAGGTGATTTTCGAAAACGTAGTCGATGGTCGGCGGTATCCGTTGCGGAAAATCTCTGTAACGTCAGTGGATACTCGTCGACGGGCATGGAAGAGATACTCCTTCCATGCTTCGTGTTCGAACGACTCCAATAGCGCGGTGCACGATTGATTGTGCCACGATTCGATCAGTTCTCGCACGTTAAATATCCGCTCCTCGGAGGCGCGTTCGTGAATGCCATGGAGCATTCCCGCCGGATCTTCTAGGACGAGCGTTCGTGGAAGCGTGGGATACGTCGCTGCGAGACACGCGACGGTGTTGCCGACCATCGAGTGTCCCCAAAGGATGGGAGAGTCGATGCTGAGTTCATCCAGCAGGCCAGCGAGGTCGGCAACGCGATCGTCGATGGTATATCCGATCGATGGTGCATCGGATAGACCATGTCCTCGGGCATCGATAGCGATGACGTCGAATTGATCCGTGAATTCGGCCATTGTCGGTGCGAAACAGCGACCATCGTCGTAGAGACCATGAGCCAATACAAGCGTCACGCCATCCGGGTTTCCAGTGCGATAGTAGTGGATATCGATCCCGTTTGTTTCCACGAACCCATCTCCCCAATTGCTTATCTCGGGACTGGAGGGTTTCGGTGCATGCATGGTGACTCCGTGTTGCTCTCGGTCCGACAATGTATCGGTTGAAATCGCGTGACGATCATCGTGTACACGGAGTATTCAGAGGGATTTCGGGGGGATGATTCGTGACGGGCATCAGGCATATCGGAGCTTTATCCGGATCGTCTCCGTGATGTTTTCGACGCTTTCGGGAATCGTCTCATCGAATCGGTCCCCATTCATCCGACTAACAGGTCCGGAGACCACGATGGCGGCGTTCGGCTCTGGGGGGTCACAGAGGAGCGGGACGGCAACGCTTCGAATTCCCTCGATTCGCTCCTGATAGTCGAATGCAACCCCTGTCTCACGGATTTCTTCAAGTTCTTCCATGAACGCTTCGCGTGTCGTGATGCAGTTCGGACCGTGGTTCGGAAGACCTCGACGGTCGAGAATCTCGTGCACTCGTTCTTCAGGCTCGAACGCGAGTATCGCCTTTCCCCCAGCAGCGGAATGAATATGGAGCCTGATACCGATGTAAGTGTCCGTCTCGATCGATTCTTCCCCCTTCGAGATGTATACGTGAGCAGCGAGACCGTGGTCTTCGACGACGAGCGCCACTTCGTCACCGAACTCCGCTGCAAGCTGGTCGATTTTTGGCTTCGCAAACTGATAGAGGCGCGTCCGATCTCGAAGTTGTCCACCGTTTTCAAGGAACCGATACCCGAGATTGTACTCTTTACCACGCTTGATAACGTACTCGCAGTCGCGAAGCGTGTTCAGGTGACTGTGAACGGTACTGACCGGGATGTCCAAGCACTCCGCGAGTTCGGATACTCCGGCGTACCCATCGATCTCTTGGAGTGCGTGCAGCACCCGAAAAGTGGTTCGAACAGCCTTGATTCCATCACCTGAAGACATATTTGCCGACAAGCGGTCGAGGGATTAAGTCTTTCCGGTATCACTGAAAGGAAACGGTCGAGATACCAGTTAACCACAAACACATTCGGTAGTGGTGAATTTATGTATTAATTGGCACCGTGACAACACAACAAACATAAACCAGTCAGCAGGGTGTTTCCGATCCGAAAACGGGACTTTCTGTACAAACGACTTAATTAAAATCAAGTAAATCGAATTCGAAACGGGCATAGAGATTCAGCGATAGTGAATCACAGCGAATCCGAAGAGAGTCTCATCTCGAACGATGGTAAATCTACCGTACCATCGATCGCTACTGTGACGCCTGGAGGTGCTTGAATTTCGCCAATTGAGCGGCACCAGTAACGACCGACTCGACGGGGTCGTCGGGGTTCTCGTGCTCGTAGATGAGCCAATCGATATCGGCCTCGACGGCGGAGCGCCATGCTCGGTCCATGTCGAGGTCTCCATCACCGAGGTTGACGAGCGCCTCGTTCGCGACATGAACATCCTTTAGATGAACCGAGACGGTTCGATCCCCAACCGTTTCGAGCACCTTGTATGGATCGTAGCCAGCGATTGCGATCCACCCGAGATCGAGTTCGAACTTGACGATATTCTCGGTTTCATCGACGAGGAGGTCGAAGTGGGTCCGATCGCCGAGACTCGTAAATTCGTGTCGATGTGTGTGATAGAGGAGTTGAATCCCGTGGCTACGAAGAGTAGTCGTGAGTTCGGTGAGTAGCTTCGCGGTTTCTTGAGTCACGATCGTTGACTCGAAGTACTGTTCGTCGAGGAATCCGAGCACGATTTTGTCGCACTCGAGTGCCTCACATGCACTGACCACGTCATCGAGCGTTTCGGTCAGATCTGGAAGGCCGACTGTGAGGCCCGCTACATCGAGTTCTGTCTCCTCGAGCGCACGTAACGTTTCGGCAGATGGATGTCCATCGTACACGAGTTCAACCCCCTCTACTGCCGTTTCTCCTGCAATACGAACCTTCGTCGGCTCGGTTACGTCGAAGTCGTTCAGGGTGTATAGTTGGATAGCAGTTCTAATCATCATAGACACATCGGATTGGACGGGTCATTTTCATCGGTTGGTATCGCTCGTGTGTGGAGATGGCGCAAGTCGGCGACGCATTCTTGCGTCTACTGGTCGGTAAATCCGCCTTCGGTCCATGACACGAACGTATAGGTAGTTTTAATTCAGGTATCAGTCATAATAATAGTTCCCCTCGATTATTGGGTGTGTCGAAGGTGGGTGTGTCAGACGGCGACTGCCAGATACCAATCACTCGATCGATATTTCAATGGACGGTTCGCTCGTCGGCTGTATCGATGTCCTCGATCGGATCATGATTTCCACGAACAACGTCGGGACCGTTCTCGTTTGGCGCAGCCCATTCACAGGCGTTTCGAAGCACCTGTCGGATTTCCTCCTGATAGTAGACCGGATACGTTTCATGTCCCGGTCGGAAGTAGAAGATGCGCCCCTCACCGCGGGAATAACAGCAGCCAGAACGGAACACTTCACCACCCTCGAACCAAGAAGTGAAAATCAACGAGTCCGGTTCGGGAATGTCGAAATGCTCCCCGTACATCTCCGCGTCGGGGACTTCGATGTACTCGTCGACGCCATCGACGATGGGATGAACCGGATTCGTCACCCACAGTCGCTCCGTTTCCGCAGTTTCGCGCCACTTTAGCGAACAACTCGTTCCCATCAGGGTACGGAATATCTTTGAAAAGTGACCAGAGTGAAGCACGATGAGTCCCATTCCACCGAGGACCGCTTCTTTGACGCGTTCGACGACCGCGTCGTCTACGTCATCGTGTGCGGCATGGCCCCACCAGGTCAGCACGTCCGTCTCGTCGAGTACATCATCGGTGAGACCATGCTCCGGCTCGTGGAGCGTCGCTGTCTCGACATCGAACCCACCTTCTCGAAGCGCGTTTGCGAGGACATCATGGATGCCGTTCGGATAGACCTCGGCGACCGTTTCACTCTCTTGCTCATGAATGTACTCGTTCCAGACGGTAACACGGATATTTTTCGACATACCGGACAGATTGGGTGGATGGTGTAAAAGCGTATTGTTCGGATAGTTATTTGCGTGCTTCGAGGATGTCGTTCTGGTTCAGCCGTTTTCGCCGTCGTCAGAACGTTCGGATGAGGAGCAACTGGGTGAACGAAGCGAACGAGGGACCGGCACATCAGCGCTTAGAGTGGAACGTTACGGCAATAGAGTACCATATATCCCGCCGCCAGGGAGATCGGGACCAATGCAACGAAATTCAAGACGATGATGACGAACGTTGCACTCCTCCGCGGGACGACGACAAACGAGACGAGGTTCAGTACGAGCACGAGGGAACAGACCATGAACAGGATGTGGATCGCTCCAATATACGTACAGAGGTGGTCACGGAACCCGCCGTCGGTATTCGACATACCTGATTTGAGATTGGGCCACACCGAAAATCCTTCGCTCGGAATCGGCCGATCTACAGCAGTCACAGCGCGGTGGGGAACGACTAAATGCGTCCGATTAGTTGTTTCGATTATGCAGAGTGCAATACAGTTCTATACCCTGCGAGCGCTGGATGAACCGCTCGACCGGACGCTCGACCGTGTCGCCGAAACCAGCCTCGACGGCGTAGAGTTCGGTGTGGGGGAGGCCACGTCCCCGGCTGACATTGCAGACGAGCTTGCCGACCGCGATCTTCAGCTCGCGAACCTGATGGCGGGGACTGATGACCTCGAGAACCCCCAATCAGGGCTTCTCGAGGTCTGTGATGCACTCGACTGTGATACAGTGGTACTCGGTTATCTCGATGCGTCCTACTTCGAGTCAGTCGAACGGGTCGAGGAAACCTCTACCATGCTCTCCGAGTTCGCCCGGACATTGGACGAGTACGGATTGAACTTCCACTATCACAACCACGACCACGAATTCGGCGAAATCGGAGGGAGGACGGCGTTCGACATACTCCTCGAGTCCGTCGACGAACGGGTCGGGTTCGAACTCGATCTCGGGTGGATCGGAACCGGTGGCGACGACCCCTACGCCCGTCTCAACTCGCTTGGTGACCGTGTGTCGTCCGTTCATGTGAAGGACATGCATTTCGAGACTGGGAAGTTCGTGAGTCTCGGGGAGGGCGACTTAAACCTCGACAGGGCGATTCGAACCGCACAGGAGCAGAACGTCGAGTGGGTGATCTACGAAAATGACGAACCCGACGACCCCGTAACCGAGCTTGAACACGGCGCTGATCGCCTCGCCGACGAGGTCAAGAACACATAGCTCCCGGGTTTCGGAGCACGAATTCACGAATCCGGATCACCGTTAGTCTCCCGAAGCGCAACGTCGGCTGCTCCACGAACAGCTTCCGAGGGATCATTCTCGCGTAACGAAGCCAGCTTCCTCCGATCGTCGGAATCAGCGACGTATCCGAGCGCGAACGCTGCACGAGCGCGAACGGAGTCGGATTCTGCATCGAGTGCAGCTCGGATCGCTGTGGACGTTACGGATGCCTCGTCGGGGAATCGCTCCGTGAGATACGTGAGAAGCGCCGCGCTTCCTGCACGAGCGGTTTGGTCGTCGACGGACAGTAACTCGCCGAGATCTGAAATCACTGACCGTGCAGCGGCCGTTGTCTCTTCGAATCGGATCTCGGCACAGTGTGCGAGCGTTTCAGCAGCTACCCCGCGGATAGCAAGTGGTGCGTTGCTGTCGCCGACGACCCTTACCAGTGGGTCTATCGCCAGCCGAGAGTTATCGACGTCGGATCGAACGAGAGCGGCGACGGTATCGGTGGCCCAACGTCGAACCGGAACCGCGACATCCGCCTCGATCGCATCGAGAAGCCGATCGTCGAGCGGCACGGCTGAGGGGTCCTCTCGAGCGACGGTCGCTATCGTCTCCGCAGAGATGACGCGCAGTCGAAGTCGTCGGGTGCGCGCGTCTGCCATTCGCTCGGTGACAGGTGACTTCCCGGGAGTCGTTTTTCCAGGGACATCGATGTCAGTCGGTTCGGTTTCGGATCCCGTTCGTTCGCATGGGAGAACATCCAACAGCGCGGGAACCGCTGGTTCAATTGATGCAGAGTCGGCTTGAGCTATCGCAAGCAAACACCGTGCGGCTAGTTCCCGTAGATTCGGAAACTCGCTCTCGAGATGTTCAGCGAGGGTTTGAACACCGCGGGCGCTTGCATCAGGTGCGTGTGGGGCAACCTCCATCAGGGCATGTGTCGCATTGATTCGAGGGAGAGTTGCATCATCGTCAAGGCACTCGACAAGGCTAGGTGTCAGAGCAGACAGAAGTGTCGGTCGATTTTCGGCGACGCTTCCGACGACCGTTGCTGCTGCGTTTCTAACTTCGGGGTCCGGGGAGGAAAGGGCGTTCCGTAGCACCTCCACAGCATGGTCACGTTGGTCGGGATTAGCCTCTATTACCGTCACAATGGCTCCAACAAGCCCGTCTCGACCGACCACTTCCGGGGCAGTCAACAGTGAAACCGCGTCGGAGACAGGTACCGTGGCCGGTTCGTTTCGTGCACGCGACAGAAAGTCAGTACCGTCACCCGTATCGTGGTGAGCCATTTGGATTCATCCGTAGTCTGGCAGTAGTCCCTCAAAGAGTTGACGAACTGTGTGAGCAGTTACCACAACGCTTTTAATCCTGAACACAGAAACTTCACTAACTATGGGAACAGTCAATGATTCGACCAGCGAGAGCGGGTCGTCCGGACGGGGGTCCGATCATGGGGCATTTTCGATCGTTACCGAGCCACTCCTTCGCGTCCTCCTTGCGATCAGGGGATCGTTCCTCCTTTTCATTGCCTCGGTTGGTGTTCTGTTTATCGTGACGGGTGCGACCATCATGGATGAAGTTCTCGCTGGAATGTTCGGCATCTGGGGCGTGAGCTGCCTTCTCTATGCTGGCCTCGGCTATGGTCTGCTCAAGCTCATCGGTTATCACTGAGATCGCTGTGAAAGACACTTCACGGATCGACAGGTCGCGTTTGTGAGTCCCGTTTTCTGGGTGGACCGAGAACAGTTTCGACGACGATAGGTGTATTTCTCGTTCACATCGCTGCCGACCGCTTTTCCCCCGGCTTAATCCGAGGCCGGTTCCGGTGTGAGTGCCCCTGACTCGACCATCGCCACGAGTGGGTTGTCATCGAAACTGAGCGGGAATTCGATTCGGCCACGGCGACGTGCTGACTCCCACGCGCCGAAGATGAGTTTCGTTGCCCGGAGGGCGTTCTCGCCGGAGAGGTCCGATGATTCGTCGGATGACAGGCTTTCGACGACGTCCGCGACTGCCCGTCGAAGGAACACCTGATCCTTTTCGAGACTGGTTACATCTTTCGCCCCGTGAACGTCTTCATCGGTATCGATGGTTTCCCATCCCGTCGAACCCGTTCGTCGAACGCGTAGAACCGGCCCTGGTTCGCCGCCACCGAAGCCGACTCCGATTTCGATAGTGCCGTCACTACCGATCAGGCGGTTGTGGCAGTCGACGAGTTGTGCCCCCGAGCCAGTACCAGTCACTGCGAGACCGTGAACACCGCTCTCGTACTCCCACTGTACCAATGCTTGGTTTTCGTTGTGTGCTCCGAAGAAGATGTTTTCCTCGCTGTAATCGATCTGTGCGAGGACCCATTTCGGATCGGATTCGTCTACGTAGAAGTTACTCAGGTCGAACGAGTGGGAACCGTAGTCGAAGAGTGTGCTGGCGGAGAACTCGACACGCTGAAGTTCTCCGATGGCACCGTCGTTGAGCAACGCCTTCGCCTTACGGAACGGTCCGCCGAAGCGGCGCTGGTGGTTGAAGGTGAGCTGGACGTTCCCTTCGGATGCTTCGGTAACCATTCGTCGGCAGTCACCCCATGTATCAGCCATCGGCTTCTCACAATGGATGGCATCGGGAATGCCAGTCTGAATACAACCGACGACGATATCAGCATGAATGGCCGGTGGAACACAGACACTAACGATATCCGGCTCCGTTTCTTCGAGCATCGTCTCGTACGATTCGTACACGTTCGAATCAGAGATGGCAAAGCTGTCGGCGAACGCATCACCGTTTTCACGAACGATATCGGCGCACGCGACGAGTTTGCAGTCGTTTCGGGAGTCGTAGGCCATTGCGTGTCGGTACGCCATCGCGAACCCGGACGCGTCCGGACTCTCGGGGGCGGGACCGGTTCCGACGAAGGCGATACGGTATGTTGTCATGGGGTGTCTCTGTCAATCAATCTCGAGGATTACCACTAAAACCTTTCGTCAGATGGTGATTTGAAGGCAGTACCGTCTTGCGATTTCGGAGGAGACCCACCGCTACTTGCCGGGCGAATGGGAGACGATCGATCGTCGACAGCCACGAACCGTTCGGTCAGTCGCTTTCGGAATCAGCCGTGTTCGTTGCTGACGTGTCGTCGAGTTCTGAGGCAGGACTGAGTCCGTCGTCCAGTTCCTCACTCTGCCAATATTCGCTTATACTGTCGGTGCGAAAGCAAGCAGCTCGATGTTCGTTGCTGGTGTGTTCCATCGGTGGCGACTCCCGTTTACAGAGCTCGCGAGCCTCCGGACAGCGCGTATGGAACCGACAGCCGCTCGGCGGATTCGACGGATCGGGGACGTCGAGCGATCGAAGCGGCGGCTGCTCGACGTTCTTCGAGAGGAGGTCCGGTGTGGCCCACTTCAGGACTTTCGTGTATGGATGTTGGGGGTCATCGATGATCTGCTCGACCGGTCCGATCTCGACGAGTTCGCCGAGATACATGATACCGATACGCCCGTCAGCTTTGCTCGCAATGTACTTCGCGTTCGAGAGGTTGTGGGAGATGAACAGGTACGAGGTGTTGAACAGATCCTGTAGTTCGAGCATGAGATCCATCATCTCGACGCGCAGCGACACGTCGAGCGCACTGATGGATTCGTCCGCGAGGATGAGATCCGGATTCATGAGGAGTGCCCTGATCAGCGCGACTCGCTGCTGCTCCCCGCCCGAGAGCTGGTGTGGATACCGATTCGCGTAGTCTTCCGACGGCGTCATTCCCACGCGGTCGAGCATGGCGAAGATGCGTGCCTGCCGGTCTTCCTTCGAAAGGTTCGGCTGCCAACGTTTCAAGGGATCCTCGAGTGCAGATTCGACGGTATAATTGGAATTCATCGACGAACCAGGATCCTGATGGATTATTTGGAGTGACCGACGAATCTCGCCCCACGGGATTTGACTCTCGTCGTTCGATAGTCGCTTTACGGGGTTGAGAGATTCCGAGCGTTTTTTCGCCTCCCAAACATCCTGGCCGCGATACGTCACGGCGCCTCCAGTCGGTCGCTGGAGTGCCACCGCTGTCTTTCCGAGCGTGGTCTTCCCGCAGCCGGACTCACCGACGAGAACGACAACATCGTTCTCCGGAATCTCGAGACTGACACCATCGACGGCACGTACCGTCTCCGATCCACCGAGACCCATCAGCGTGTTATTCTCGAAATGGACGTGAGCATCCTCGATGGAAAGGAGGGGTTCGTCGGTGCTCATACTCCACCTCCCATGTCCGATCCACGGGTTCCGGCAATATCAGTATTCGCCGTCTCCCCATCGTCGGGAAGGTAATTAAGCTGAAGTCGCTCCCTAGCTTCATCGGGGTAGAAGCAGGCTGCACCCTGGTCGTTCCCGAGGCCAAACATTTCCGGGTTTGCGCGTCTGCACTGTTCGTCGGCGAGCGGACAGCGTGGATGATACGAACAGCCATCCGGGATGTCGACGGGATCGGGGGCGGAGCCTGGAATCGCCTCCATCTCCTCTTCTACCGTGGCAAGGTTGGGAACGGAGTTCAGGAGTGACCGGGTGTACGGGTGAGCCGGACGCCGGAGAATGTCCTTCGTCTTGCCGAGTTCGATGAACTCGAACGCATACATTACCCCGAGACGGTCGGCGATGTCCGAGACCAACGAGAGGTCATGAGTGATGAACACCATCGTCAATCCGTACTTCTCCTTCAACCGGTTGAGGAGGCTGATGATAGAACGCTGCATCAGTAGGTCGAGCGCAGCCGTGGGCTCGTCCATCACCAGTACGTTGGGCTTGAGGATGAGCGAGAGGGCGATGAGTGCTCGTTGTTTCATTCCGCCGCTCAGTTCGTGTGGGTACGAGTCGAGCACGATATCGGCATCGAGGTGAAGATCGGTCAGGATTTCCCGTGCGCGCTCCATTCCCGCACCGATGTCGTAGTCGTGTTCGTTGAGCGTCTCCCAGAAATGTGACCGAACGGTCATCGTCGGGTTAAACGCGCTCTGAGCACCCTGTACCATGAACGAGACTTCTTCCCAGCGCACTTCCTTCAGCTCGGAGGGAGCGAGCGAGTGGAGGTCGACCGGTTCTCCCTCCTCCGGGTGATAGATGATCTCGCCCGAGAACTCTCCCGGATCGACAACGGCGTTCAACAACGAATCCGCGAACATGGACTTGCCGGAACCGGACTCGCCCACGACACCCAACACCTCGTCGCGCATGATCTCGAGATTCACGTCGTTGAGGACACGCGACTCGCCGCGTTCCATGTCGAACGTGACCGAGGCATTGCGGACTTCAAGCACGACATCGCCGTCGACATCGGTTGCTGGATTCCGCTTCGGTGTCTCGATGGACATCACTGGACACCTCCTGTCGTCGGGTTCGGTCGATTCTGATCTTCGGTCTGTGTGGGTATCGGGTAATACATTGTGTTCGTGTAGTGAGAGTTAGTCGTCGAGGCCGTCACAGTCACTTTTGCTTTGGACGACCCTTGATTCCACCACGTTTCGTTAACCACTCGGGGTTCCCCATTCCGAGTTCGGGTTCCCCGTTTGGAGCGAAGATGAAGTCGCCAGTGTCACCCCACATACTGTACACGTCGCTAAAGATTTCGATGTGAAGGGCCTGGAAGTTGTGGTACCATGCCGCCTTCTTGGCATATTTCGACACTTCCTCTTCCGTCTGTGCGAGTTCCATGCCACGGTTCCACTCGAACGGGCGGAAGCGTTGACCGTTACCGGAGATTTCCTTAGCGCCAACCTTGGCGGGGAATTTCGGCGTCGGATTAAACGGATGGTTGTACACGGGACTCGTATCGCCCTCGATCTTCGGTCGAGTGACTTTGTTCGAACAGCCTCCAGGCGTGTTCGGATCGGAGACGAGGTCTTCGTACGTGCCGAATCCGTTGTATCCTGATGACCGACTGAGGTCGTAGAATCGGGTTGGATGGGGTTCGTTCGTTCCAATAGGATACTGATTGATATCGAAGTCGTAGCTCTCGTATGCGACCTTCCCCCAGGAACCGCTCTCCGGCGAGATGAAATCGTTCTTGATGCCGAAAGCGTTGAGCATCTCCGAGTGGGTTTTCGCGGACATGGGCCATGGACCCCAATCCGGGGCGTAATAACTGATACCCGTCGTTTTCTTCCCATTGGAATGGGTCCAAACGTCACCGTTCTTGGTGTAGCCGGCGTTTTTCATCGCCTGTTTCGCCTTTTTCGGTTTGGCGCTCGTGCCGTAGTCGATGAGTTTCCCGAGGAATTCCTCGCCGAGGTACTTCTTCTCCATCGCGGGAGTCATTCCTGAAGCGATCGTTCCAGGGGTCTCCACGGGCTTGCCGTATCCCTGTTTGAGGACCTTCGCTATCTTCTCGAAATCGGTTATGTACGCGATCGCACGGCGAACACCTCGTCGCGCGAGATGTTCGTTACGCCAGTTCATACAGGCCTTCGGTCCACCAAGGGTTCGGTACTGAGACAGCGTCTTGATACCTTTCGGAGCTTTGACTTTCCCGCGCCAACTCGAGACGTTTCGACCCCAGTCGAGATTGTCCTGAGAGAACGACTGCTTCTTTTTTTGCGAATCGGACATCGCGATCATGCGGAGCGTTTCCAGATTCGTCTGCTTCGCGTACGGGTGATCCGTGACCGGTTTACTGATGATCTCCGTCGTACTCCATTCCGTCGGCTTCCACATCCCGTTTCCGAGCCCCTCATCGACGTACGTTTGGAGATCGACTTTGAGATCGATCAGCTCCTTCTTGACTGCTTGGATCTCTTCGTCGCTTTTCGCTTTCTCGAACTTGTCGACGTACTTGCCGTAGAACCCGGTTTTGTACTCACCGATCGTGAACTCGTGTTGAATCGCGACGATGGTTGGGTTGAATGGCCGCGGTAACGTCTTTTTCACCGTGAATTCGTCCACCTTCTCGATGGACTCGTCGGACGCCTCCGGGCCGTCGCCGTAGAAGTACTCGGTGAGTTTCCAGCGCGTGATGTGGTCGTCAGCGTTGACCGGCTCGCCGTCCCACCACGTAAAGTCCTCTCGGTAATTGAACGTCACTTCACACCCATCGACTTTCGGGAGTTCTTTCAACAAGTATGGTTGAAATCCATCCGACGTGAACGAGTAGTTCAGTGCCTTCTCCCTCCACGCGATCCAAGCCGGACCAACCTTGGTCGGGGATGGGCTCAGCGGGTTCATCTCCATCTTCTTTGGCTGGTAGCTGAGCCACTGTACTTTGTCGATGCGAGGGTCACGAGCCTTTGAATCGACGACGTTCTTTCCACTTTCCGTGCGTACGTCCGTCCCGATCGTCGGACCGGCGTTGTTGTCGGGTCCGGTATCACCGCCTCCGGAACAGCCAGCCAATCCGGCTGTTGCCGCACCGGTAGTCATCGCCAGCAATTTCCGCCGCGAGACGGTCGATACCGATATCTCGTCAGATGGTGGACTCTCCTTTGGCATGTATTCGCACTCGTATTGTCGAAGTGTGTTTAAAATAGTTATGGTTCTGGGGTGGAGAAAGGTCGTCGTCGATCACGAGTAGAGGCATGAAGCGGAGTGGAACGGCGACTGGTCCAGGGGTGTATCGATGATTGGCCGCCAAAAGATCACAGTGAGATCCTGCCGTGATAACCCGTAGAACAATCAGTGCCGAGGAGCGGTGAATACCGTAGCACCTAGGTCACTTCGTCGAAATCATGTCAGAGATAGTCACAATTTCGGTTACACGTCGTTCAGTTCGGCTCCCTCGTCGTCACCACCGACGCGTTTTGCGTGCTTCGCACGGAGTCGAACGTTGAAGACGCGATCCATTCCCTGTGCGAATAGGACGAACCCGAGCGATATCAGTGCGATCGTGAACATCGGGATGAGAATGAAGTGAATGTTCTCGGGGCTTCGAAGGTTGCTTTCTTGGTACGCCGTGTTGAGCAGCACTCCCCAGTTGAGCGACGTCATGGGAAGAATACCGAGGAAGTACAGCGCTACGGATTCGAAGATGATGTTGCGTGCACTCGTCGCCGTGTTGATCGAGATGTACGGCATCAGCTGTGAGATGAGGTCTTTTCGGATGATGTGCCACTTCGAGAGACCCATCGCGCGAGAGGCTTCGACGTATTCCTCTTCACGAATGCTGAGCACCTGGGACCGAATGGTTCGAGCAAGCCCTGGCCAGTTATCGATACCGAGGATAAGTCCAACTATCCACGGGCTCTTCGGCGGAAAGACCGACGCGATGACGAGGACGAGTGCGAGTCCCGGGACAGTTAGCACTACGTCCGTGAACGACATCAGTACGCTGTCTACTTTTCCACCCTTGTATCCCGAGACGGTCCCGATAAGGGTGGCAACCACGACGGAGAACAGCGCGCCAGCGGTGATCATCTTCAACATCGCCGGCGTGGAGTGGACGATTTGGCTCACCATGTCCTTCCCGACAACGCCGGTGCCGAGCGGATGGGTCATGTCGACGAACGGTTCGAGGAAGATAGGGCCTTGAAGGGTCCGAGGTTCCGGAACCACGTACGGCCCCACAGTCCCCATGAGGAAGAAGAAAAGGAGGATGATTCCACCAATTCGGACTCGCCAGTCGGCCCACGCAACCGACATCGGTGCGTAGACATAGGCGTCGAGCAGGCGGGAGAGCCGTTGTTTCCGTGTGTACGACGGACGGTCCTCCGCGGTGGTCGTGAACAACTCGTGTTCGAGTTGGCCCCCGTCGGTGGCGACATCGGCTGGAGGGATGGATCCGGTGTCGGATTGGGTCTTCCCGAGTGACTCGCTTGAACGTGCGTCTTCCTCAGTAGGTTTCACGGTCGTCACCTCCACGAACCCGGGGGTCGATGATGCCGTAGGTGAAGTCCGCGATGAAGATGCCGATCACAGTGATCAGGGTAAAGAAGATGAAGGCACCCATCAACAGTGGGTAATCACGGTTCTGCAACGCGCCGAACGTCGCGAATCCGACCGCAGGGTACTGGAAGATAGACTCCAAGATGATTCCGCTTCCGAAGATGCCCGCAATACCCATCATCAGCCCCGTGTAGATCGGAAGGATAGCGTTTCGACCCACGTATCTGATGGCAATACGTCCGCGATTGATTCCACGCAGACGGGCGACGCGGAGATATCCCTTCCCCATCTCGCGGATACAATTTCCACGGAATGCGAGTGCACCTCCGAAACCAGCGATGAATCCCGAGAGAATGGGAAGTGCGGCGTGATGAACGACACTCGCCATGAACGGATAGTTGAATCCCGGTGTCGTCGCCGGGTCGTACCGTCCACCGGTCGGAAAGATGGGATGGATGTATGCGAACAAGATGAGCGTGAGAATGGCGACGATATAGTACGGGACCGTCTGGTTGAGTATCGTGAGGATCGTCAACCCGGAGTCGAAACGACTTCCCTCTTTGTATGCCATCCCTGCACCGAGCAGAAGGCTAACCGTCGTCCCGAGCACGAGACCGTAAACGCTGATAAAGATGGACCACGGCATCTTTTCGAACAGGATATCGAACACCGGTTCCCCCCGCCAGACCGACTGGCCGAAATCCTGGTGCAGGATGATGCCCTTCATGTAGTTGAAATATGCCACGTGCATCGGTTGATTCGGATTGACGTTGGTGTACACCTTCACGAGTTGGTCGATACGCGCCTGATCGACCTGACTGGCGCCGCCGCCACCCTGAACTGCCTGGTCGACGAGCCGTGTCCGAAGGATCGTTTCCATACTTCCCGGCATCGACCGGAAGAGAACGAATGCGAATGATGTTGCGATGAACAACACCATGATCGCCATTCCGACACGTCTAACGTAATAGTTCATTGTCTACCACGCAAAACCAACTTGCTAAAGAAAAATCTTTGGGTGTTACTCTCCTGCAATCCCTGTTAAAGCCATGTCCCGCTGCTCACGCCGAGGAGAAAAACCAACGTCTACTCGGTTTGCGGAATCGGTTGGGTTGTGGTTAGATACTGAACTCCTCGCGTTCGAGGAGATGCTCCGGTCGATTCCCCATCGTCGTCTCGTGGAAATAGTCACGGATGACCCCGTCCTCGAGATGGTTCGCGATAGCCCCGATGGACATCCCTTGGTCGAGAGCGTAGAATTTCTCCGTTACCTCGCCCGTCTCGGCATTGATCGAGTCGTAAAAGCCGTACTTGCCGTCGATTCCCATCTTTCGTAATTGCGTTACGTTTTCGATCACGGCATCCGGCGCGTAGTCGATCGCGAGGAACGTGGCGTGAGGCGTGACGATTGGGCCGGGCGTATAGTTGTCCTTCCATACTCCCTGTGCGGGAACGCCAAACGCGCCGTACCCATCAGGTGTTCCACACGGTGAGAGTCCCCAAACGGGCCACCCTTGATCGGCAGCGAACTCGATCTGAACCTGGGTCCAGTTCGAGTTGTTCTTGCCGAATGCGTCAGTTCCGAGTTCCTGTTCCTTCATGAACAGCGACGGCATCAGTGCCTCGAATTGTGCACCACCCCACGATGGGACGTACGACGTTCCGTTGTAGTCATAATGACCTTCGAACACGTCAACGCCGTCGTAGGTCTGCCACTCCCCTTCGGCGGTTTGTTGGGTCCAAGTGTCCTCGGGAGTGTACGTCCGATTCGGTTGCCACCAATGAGTTTTGGGTATGTCGCCTTTTCCGATCGCACAGTAACTGGCGACGCGCGGTTCGCTATTGATCGTTCCGTACTCCCAATCGGCAAGGCCACTTTGGTAGTCATAACTCCCGATGAGTCGACCCGTCTCCTCGTCGTGGAACGGGGAGTAATTCTGTGCAGTGACGAGCGCGCGCGCACGACGGCCCAGTTCCTCATCTTCGTATCGTTGGCTGACGACACCGAGTGCGGCGGTCAAGTGGCCGTTATCCACGGTCGAGATGAGCTTCGATCCAGAATGCGTCTCCACCCATGGACGCCCATTCCGAATGTCATACCAGCGGAGAAACAGTCCATTCCATGTCTCGACGGATTCCAACGTGTCGACGACGGTCCGCAACCGATCTCGTGTTCGTCGTTCGGACAGGAACCCGAGTTCCTCCGCACCGACGGTACTGATAATATACATCGCGATGTTCGATGGGGAGGTACGGTTCGAACGTTCGATCGACGCGCCACTCACGTCGACGACGTCGTCCGGAAGTCCGAGATTGGATGTGAACCGCTGGAAGAACCGATAATGTCTCCGGGCGATCCCACGGAGTCTATTCACGCGGCCATCTCCTCGGTCGTCCCACTGGTCGCGCCCGTCACTGTCCTCGGTAGCAACAGCGGTTCCGACACCGATCGACGATGCGATCCCGACAGCACCGACCGTGCGAAGGATGTCTCTACGTGTCTCGCTGGTGAATCTTTGCTCTGTCATGAGTTAGCGTGCCGCTTCTGAGTAGCAGTTAGTTCGTTTTAAATTTTAGGGATAGTTGTGCTAATCAGATACGACTCGGCGGGGAGGAGAACATTGATACCCATCGGTCTTGCCATTGGAGGTATGCGGATACTGTACATCGACTGTGACTCGCTGCGACCCGACCATCTCGGCTGTTATGGCTACGATCGAAACACGTCTCCGAACATCGATCGCATCGCTGACGGCGGTCGTCGCTTCACGAACTACTACGCCTCGGACGTTCCCTGCCTCCCCTCGCGGACTGCCCTGTTCACCGGACGCTTGGGTGTACATACGGGTGTCGTAAATCACGGTGGTGCTGCGGCGGATATTCGACCACACGGAGCCAGTCGGGACGAAGGAAATACGGGATCGTACCGTACGTGGATGTCGGCACTGCGTGATGAAGGCCACCATACGGCGTTCATCAGTCCGTTCCCCCAACGCCACGCCGCATGGCACGTACTCGATGGGTTCGAAGAGTGGCATGACACGAAAGGTGGCGGCAACGAACGCGCCGAGGTAGTCTACTCCTATGCCGAGGAGTGGCTGGAGAGTCAAGCCGAGAAGGACGACTGGTATCTCCACGTCAACTTCTGGGATCCGCATACAAACTACGACACGCCCGAAGAGTATGGCAACCCCTTCGAATCCGAACCGGCTCCCGAGTGGCTCACACAGGAACGGATAGACCAGCAGCGTGAGAGCTACGGTCCACACGGTGCTCACGACTTACACCACGAATATATGACGGGAGAACGACTACCGGACCTCCCGCGAACACCCGAAGAGATCCGCGACAGAGAAACGTTCAAACAGTGGATCGACGGCTACGATACTGGTATCCGATACATGGACGATCACATCGGCCGACTCCTCGACGTACTCGAAGAGAAGGAAGTACTCGAGGACACCCTCATCATCGTCACCGCAGACCACGGCGAGAATCAGGGAGAACTCAACGTGTATGGCGACCACCAACTCGCGGACGAGTGGACCTGCCGGATCCCCCTGATCGTCTCCGGTCCCGGCGTCGAATCCGGAATCGACGACGATCTCCACTACAACGTCGACCTCCCGCCGACTATCACCGAGTTCATCGACGGTGACATCCCCGAGGGGTGGGATGGGCAGTCGTTCGCCGACTCGCTCGAACGTGGCGAGAGCGAGGGTGACCGTGAATTTCTGGTTCTCAGTCAGGGAACGTGGACCTGCCAGCGCGCCGTCCGATGGGAAGACTGGCTACTCATCCAGACGTATCACGACGGCTGGCGAGAGTTTCCCCCACTCGCACTGTTCAACCTCGATTCGGACCCACACGAGACGACGAACGTAGCTGAAGAGCGACCGGGGGTCGTGGACCACGGGCTCAGTCTCCTCCAGCGTTGGCACAGCGCCCGGATGGTAGAAAATGCGACCGGTGCTGCCGGTGGGATTGCCGAAGCTTCAGACGCACTCGTCGATCCCCTGCTCGAGGTCGTTCAGGAAGGCAAACCGTTTTACCAGCGTGGAAACCGTGAGTCATTCGTGGCGCGACTTCGGGAGACAGGACGCGAACACCATGCGAACGAACTATTGAATAAATCTGGTGTCGTCGAACACGATAGTTCATTGATTGGGGACCCGAAGGAGTACAGCCACCGACAGTAACGTCCATTCTAATCCGCCGACTCCGTATTCGATGGTTTCCGATGAAGAGCAAAAAATCGGGATCCGCCACGATAGGACAGTTCACGTACGTACCAGTGGATTTTCCGAATGATGGATGGTCAAAAAACCATATTCACGCAGTATTCAGATGTATACAAGCAAATGGGAATATTTTCTACCGGAATTTGCGAAATTACTAACAAAGGCATCCGAAATGAGTGTTTCGTTTAAGTATGGTTATATCCACCATGATTGAAAAGGGCGTAGCCAGGCACTAGTCATAGGTGAATGCATGCGTTGTGTTCGGTGCTGGAAGTAGCTGACCGGAAGAGTTGCGAGCCACCGGCCGTTTCTCGGTGACGAACGAGTATTGAGAGGGTGGTTCATGGCGAGGGGAATTACAAAGTTAGATTTGTAATGCGAACTGCCGGTCAGTGCTGTTGCTTGCAGATGAAAGTCGTCGGAAGTTCGACTGCAAATCTCAGTATCGATCCGTCTACGAGGGATCTATTCGGCGGTCTAATGGAGGTTGAGAAGAAATAATGAGGAGATACCGTAGGTGAAGCGGATATTTTCATCATCATTGAATGTTGCTGTCGTCGCTGGCGAACGATTATTTCACGGGAACGTCCGTTACGAACCCTTCTCATCGACAGAGGGTCCGAATGAGTTCACGGATGTGGGTGAGGGTGGTTCTCCACTGCCGAAAGCCACGGACAAACCCGTGCGATCACTCTTCTTGAGGGACGGATTTCGGAAGACAGAAACGACTAAGTAGTAGAGTTCCTCAGCTGTTTTTGATTGGAGATACTTTGAAAATGAGTTTATTACAGATGTTCGCCTCTACCGAGCAACGCTCGTTCATCGAGGACGAGGTAGATTCACTGTTGGAGGAAATGACATTGGAAGAGAAGGTGGGGCAGCTGAACCAACTCAACGGAACCGACCAAACCGGACCGGCAGTCGAGGATATGGATCTCGAAGCAGAGATCCGTGCGGGCCACGTCGGGTCTGTATTGAACGTCGATGGGTTCGAAACTCGGAAGCGATACCAAGAGTTGGCGGTCGAGGAGTCACGGCTCGGGATCCCGCTTCTATTCGGCTTTGACGTCATCCATGGGTATCGAACGATTTTCCCGATCCCGCTCGGGGAAACGGCAAGCTGGGACCCAGACGTAGCCGAGGCAGCAGCGCGCGTTGCTGCGAGCGAAACTGCCGCAGCAGGTATCCATTGGACGTTCGGCCCACCGGTAGACGTGACACGTGATGCACGGTGGGGACGAGCAATGGAGACCAGCGGTGAAGACCCCTATCTCGCGAGCGAATTTGCAACCGCTCGGGTGTGCGGGTTCCAGGGTGATGATTTACGTGCGAAAGACACGGTTCTCTCCTGTGCGAAGCATTATGCGGCATATGGGGACGTCAAAGCGGGCAGGGAGTACAACACGGTTGACATCAGCGAGTCGACGCTCCGAGATTTTCATCTTCCACCCTTCAAGGCAGCGGTCGACGCAGGCGTCGGGACACTGATGAACGCCTTCACCACGTACGACGGGGTTCCTGCAGGCGCAAGCACGCACCTCCTCAGGGATATCCTCAAGGACGAATGGGGGTTCGAGGGGTTCGTCGTTTCCGACTGGAACTCCTTCCGAGAGTTCATCTACCACGGTGTCGCCGGCGATGAGCACGACGCAGCGAAGCTTGCTATCGAAGCCGGTTCAGACATGGATATGGTCGGGCATATCTTCGCCACGGCGCTCGCGGATCTCGTACGTGCCGGTGATGTCAATGAAACACTCGTCGACGAAGCAGTTCGGCGAGTCCTTCGAACCAAGTTCCTTCTCGGGCTTTTCGACGATCCATATCGTTACTTCGACGAGGAACGCCGGTCGGCCGTTATCCAGGCGGCGGCGCACCACGAGACCGCTCGTGACGCCGCACGCAAGTCGATCGTTCTGTTGAAAAACGAGAAAGATATATTACCGCTCTCGAATCGTGGCGAAATCGCAGTAGTGGGTGACCTCGCCGACGACGGTAACGATGCAATCGGTGACTGGCGCGCACGTGGCCGACCCCAAGACGCGATTACCGTTCGAGACGGGATCGAATCGGCAGCCGATTCCAGTACGACCGTCAGGTTTGCACAGGGATACGAGCGACCGGGAACTGTCACCGACGAATTACGAGACGAAGCGATCGAGACTGTAACGGACGCTGATGTGGCCATCGTCGCCGTTGGCGAGACGTGGGAGCTTTCCGGCGAGGCGTCCGCCCGTTCCGACATCACTCTTCCCGGGGATCAGCGTGACCTCCTCGAGGAACTCGTTGCGACAGAGACTCCCGTCGTCGCGATCCTCACGAACGGCCGTCCACTTGCGATACCGTGGATGGACGAAAATATCCCCGCGATTCTCGAAACGTGGTTTTTAGGAACGCAAGCAGGGAACGCGATCGCGGATGTGTTGTTCGGCGAATACAACCCATCCGGAAACCTCCCGATAAGTTTTCCCCGGGCGGTAGGTCAGGTCCCGATTCAATACAATCAGTTGCCAACGGGGCGACCACTGGAGCGGGCAGAACCGGGGTGGGGGACTTCCTACCTCGACACCCCCAACGATCCGTTGTACGCCTTCGGCCACGGGCTCAGCTACACGCAGTTCGAGTACTCCGACTTGGAGTTGAATCCCAATCAGATCAGTCCAGGGGAGACTGTAACAGCATCCGTGATAGTCGAAAATACGGGCACGCGGCCCGGAGAGGAAGTAATACAACTGTACACGCACGACGTCGTCGCGAACCGATCACGACCGGAAAAAGAGTTGAGTGCGTTCGAGAAAGTTCGTCTCGAGCCCGGAGAACGACGGAAGGTGACGCTCTTCATCGAGCCAGACTCACTTGCGTTTTGGACGACGGACGAAGAAATCGCCGTCGAGCCGGGCGAGTTCGAGGTACTGGTAGGACGTTCTTCAGATGATATTAGGGAGACGGGTGTCTTCGAAGTCCAAGAATGATTAAGGGAACTCCATACTGGTTTGTCGGCCAGCTACCCCGTACCAACTGGTCGTCTCGTCGGCGGTAACTCGATAAAGTGTCAAAGTAGGACTGTGGAAAGCTCACAAACGAGCAATCGAGCTTGTCCGACTACTGTACCGGTCGTCGTCATACTTGTAGAAGGTAAATCTCCGGACCACCGGGTTTTGGGACTATCCTAAGCAGGAGAGTTTCGTCGAAACTTGGAGGACCTGATGACAATCATTTTTAGTAAGAAAAATGCCCTTCCCGAGACCTGTTAACCTACAATTTTGACCACTGGTCGTTTGTTAACAGTCGATTTTCTATCAAATAGTTTTCCAAAATACATTGTAATTTGGGATCGTTATTATGGATTCGCAGGGCCGACATATGCGGATTTGATATGATCCCCGTCCCGCCATTGAAAATAGTAATACTGGTTGTCGTTGATGGTCTTCGTTACGATCGATGCGTTAGCTGGAACGCCTTTTTCGACGATCGTATCCCAATCTGCCACGTCTTCCGGAATATTCTTTTCGCGTGCTTCGGCGACGAGTTCATCGGCTGTCGCTTTTTCAGTCTGATGGGTGTCTGTAGAAGTCGTTCGATCGGATTTCGTCCGTGCGGCATGGTAAATCCGGAGCTCCTGAGCATAGTGGGCAACGGCTCGCAGCGTCTCACTGTCCTGTTTTTGGAGTCCTTCGACCATGTACTTCGGCAACAAATCGGAGGGAGTGGGTTTGGTTGGTTCCGGCATCGATATCGTTCCTGGTTAAACTACAATGGGAGATGCAAAGGTATAATTTTGTTGGTTAATTACTCCAGAAGACCATTTGAAACCAACCAAGTTTGACTTCAGTGATCAGTCATGATAACCATTAACACTGTTCTGAGGTTGTGATCCTAGTTCATACTTCATCGCCGCATGTATTCCAGACTGACGCAATGGGTGGTCGATCGCAGACTGTGGGTTCCAAGAGGATTATGACTTTTACATCTCTGATAAAGTGATCGGGAAGTGGCATTTAGAAAACAGTTTTTTCTCAACCATCCACTTGATTTTCTTAAGATAACTTCCGAGAATTGAATTCAATGATATTACCATTCCTGTTAGAGCAATAGACTTTTGTTGGTTAGCTACTCACACGATGGTGGATGTTGGCAGAATATCATAAACAAAAAAATAGTAACAATGGAAGAAGATACACAATCGACAACGGCTAAACCGGAATCGGACGCACAGACGGGCGCGACTGCAGCAACCATAGCTGAGAAGATACCGGATCCGTACGTACTGATCTCGATCATCATCGGCATAGCTGCGATTTCAACTCATCTGATTCCTGCTGGAGAATATAAGCGGAGGATGGTGGGAACCAGGGAAGTGATCGTTCCTGGTAGTTTCCACTACATCCAGGAGCCACCGGTTTCGTTGGTAGGTGCCCTACAATCGATCCAGTTGGGGTTAATCGATGCTGCTTCGATCGTATTTTTCGTACTTATCATCGGTGGTGCCTTCGGAGTAATAACCGCGACCGGTTCGATCACCGCGGCATTATCTGAAATAGTAACGAGGGTAGAAACGAGTGATAGAGAATACTTAGTAGTCGTGTTCGTCCCGCTGTTCTTCGGTCTTTTGGGCGGGGTCGCCGGTCTATACGAAAGTACGATACCGTTTGTCCCGTTGGCGATTCTGCTCGCGCTTAGTTTGGGGTATGATGCTGTTGTGGGCTGTTCGATGGTCCTGTTAGGACTAGCTGCAGGATTTGCTGCAGCACCGCTAAATCCATTTACAGTCGGCGTAGCACAGGGCATTGCTGGTCTCCCACTATACTCCGGTCTCTGGTATCGTTCGATATTCTGGGTCATCTCAATGACTGTGACGATACTCTACATTTATCGATATGCTTCGAAAGTAAAGGTGGATCCATCGAAGAGTTACGTAAGTGATATCGATTACAGTAGCTTCGAACTTGATTCAGATCCAACGGAGATAGCGTTCGAACGTATACAGGCGGTGATACTGGGTGTTTTCACATTCACCATCCTCTTGCTTATCGTTGGCGTAACCCAGTATGGGTGGTACATCAATGAAATCGCAACCCTGTTTTTGGTAACCGGTGCCGTCATTGGGTTGCTCTACGGAATGAACACGGATCAAATCGTCTCTAATTTTATCGGCGGCGCAAAAGACCTCCTCTATGCAGCCCTCATCATCGGATTTGCACGAGGTATCATCGTCGTCCTCAAAGATGGAGCCGTCCTTGATACCTTGATTTGGACGCTCGTTCAACCGCTCAAGGACATGTCTCCCGTGGTATCGGCTGCATTGATGGTTCCGATGATGTCGATCGTGAATTTCTTCATCCCCTCCGGAAGCGGTCAGGCAGCAGTGATCACCCCTATCCTTGCACCAATCGGCGAAATTGTGGGGATTCCGGTACAGGTCGTCGTGTTGGCGTTCCAGTACGGGGATGGCTTTTCCAATATGTTCATCCCTACGTTGGGACCAACGATGGCCATGATCACCATCGCGGATATTCCGTACGGGAGATGGCTCAGATTCACCTGGAAGCTACTCGTTCTCCAGACGCTTATCGGGATGTCTGCCGTAGCCATCGGGGTCGCGATAAACCTCGGGCCATTCTAGCGCATCCCATTTCAGATCTATTACCCCTCAACGGTAGGTCGATCGTCTTTCCATACGGCTTCAGCGCTCACCATCAGATTTAATGTATGGTATTCACACTTGTTGTGTATGGATAGGCATACCGCGGAGCCAACAGCCGAGGGTCTTCCTGGTCCGAACGCGAAAGAGTGGATCGATTTTCATACCAAACACGCTGCACCGAGCGAATACTCACACGAATTCGTCTGGGACATCACCCGAGAAGCGGACGGACCGTTTGTGACCGATGTCGATGGGAACGTCCTGCTCGACTTCACCTGTCATATTGGTGCCGCCCCACTCGGCTACAACAACGGGAAGGTCCTCGACAAACTCCGCGAGTTCGACCTCGTGGAACCGATGAAGATTGCGGGGCAGGACATGTACTTCGGAGCGGGTGAGACACCCGCATCCTCCGACATACCTGGTTCGAGTCACCTTATGGAAAAACTCTGTGACGTCTCAAGTCAGTACGGGATGGACACGGTGTTCCTGTCGAACTCCGGGGCAGAGGCCGTTGAGAACAGTATGAAGATTTCCTACGATAATACGCCGGAAGCGAAGTATGGAATTGCTTTCCAGGATAGCTTCCACGGTCGGACGTTCGGAACGCTCTCGGTAACCCGCTCAAAGGAGGTGTATACCCGACATTATCCGGAACTCTCCGGAATGCGGATGGTCCCGTTCTGTGACAATCAGGACGGGAGTCCCGAGACCTGCGACTGTGGGTTCTTCGTCGGAGAGGGTTCTCAACTCCGAACCATGCTGCATCCGAAGCGCGGCCATATCAACCCGGAAGAGGTTGCGTTTATCATTCTAGAGCCGATTCAAGGAGTCGGTGGGTATCGGTTCCCCAGTACCGAGTTCATGCAGGAAGTTCAGGACGTCAAAGAGAAGTACGACATCCCGCTCGTCGTCGACGAGATACAGTCTGGTGTCGGCCGGACCGGTGAAATCTGGGCTTCGGACCACTACCCGATCGAACCGGACATCATCGCCAGTGCAAAGGCACTCCGTGTCGGTGCGACCATCTCACGTTCGGATATCTTCCCGAGCGAAAAGAACCGCCTCGGATCGACGTTCGGCGGCGGCGATATCCTCTCGTCGATGCAGGGTGTGTTCACGCTAGAAGCGATCGAAGAACACGATCTTCTCACGAACGCGACTACCCGAGGCGAACAGGCGAAAGAGCTCCTTCGTGCCGATGCACCCGATTATATCGAGGACGTTCGTGGGAAAGGGCTCATGCTCGCCATCGAATTCGACACGACGGAACGCCGGGATACCGTCGTTCAAGAGGCACTCAAACGAGGGCTCCTCACGCTTGGGTGTGGGTCGAAGACGATTCGACTACTCCCACCGTTGGACTCCACCGAACGTGAAATCGAACTCGGCGTCGGCATCTTCACCGAGGCTATCGACGCGGCACGATAATCCCCACTTTTCGTTTGCGTGTTTTCCCGCTGACTCGAAACACCAGCATCGTTGCACCGGATCATACCGATACTAGGACGAACGGATATCGACTCAGGCGAGCGTATGTGAAGTGACGGATAGTTCGTCGAGTGAATCGAGCGCATCGATGACCGATTGGAGATGTTCCGTACCGCTCCCTTCGATACCGACTCTGATCGGCGTCCGATTCGGGTCGTCCTGAGCGGTCCGTCGCGTTCGTTCGAGCACATCCAGTTCCGCACCTTGTGACTCCGTCGTGGTTGTTACTGCACTCACCCCGGTCGGCCAGTTATCGACGGCGATTTCGACCTCGGCGTACCGACCGAGATGCATCAGCCCGGTTCTGGTGAGTTCGCCGTGTTCGGTGAGGTTCACATTTCCACCGGAAACGACGGCAGCAACGTGTTCTCCCCTGACATCGACCGCATCCGAGAGGAGCGCAGCGACGGGTGCTGCACCGGCAGTCTCGACGACCGTTTTTGCCCGTTCTGCGAGTAACGTCAGTGCGACGGACATCTCCAGGTCGCTTACTGAGACGACGTCGTCGACGTACTCACGAATGACGGTAAACGTTTTTTCGAGGAGACGGGTATCTGCGATCCCCTCGGCAACGGTGTCGATTTCGGATAGCTCGCGGATCTCGTCCCGTTTAAGCGACGGCTTTGCATGATACGCACCTGCTGGTTGCACACCGATGACACGGATCGATGGGTCGTGCTGCTTGAGAACGGTCGCGATTCCAGAGATGAGACCACCACCGCCGATAGAGACGACGACAGTATCGAGGGTCGGATACTGTTCTATCAGTTCCTTACCGACGGTTCCCTGTCCGGCGATAACGCCTTCGTCGTTGAATGGATGGATGAACTCCAACTCCATTTCTTCGGCGAGTTCCAACGCGTATTCGTAGGAGTGTTCGTAGATCTTCCCTTCGACGATGACCTCCGCACCATATCCGCGCGTCGCTTCGATCTTTGCTGCTGGCGTCACTTCCGGAACGACGATCGTCGTATCGATACCCAGGATATCTCCCGCGAGTGCGACACCCTGTGCGTGATTTCCAGCACTGGAAGCGATGACGCCACGGTCTTTCGTTTGCTCCGAGAGCTGGGCCATCGTATTGTACGCCCCACGGATCTTGAACGACCCCGTCCGTTGCATGTTTTCGAGTTTGAGCCCGACCGAGGATGCGCCGCTCATATCGGCAAAGGTCGTCGAGCTGTCTACCGGCGTTCGATGAACGATGGCCTCGATTCTGTCGTGGGCTGCTGCGACCGCATCAGCGGTGACGATATCGAGTGCCTTCCGATCGCTCATACATTCTCACTCACGGACAGCACGGATTCCGTTAGCACTTCGACGCCGATAGGGAGACTCCGCTCGTCAACGTCGAACGTCGGAGTGTGGTGGCTGGTCGGATGGTCCGTTCCGATAATGAGATACGTCGCGGAGCCACCGTCCTCTTGAACCCGCTTCATCAGGAACGTGGCATCCTCACTCGCACCGAAGTCAGCCGTCGGACGGACTTTCTCGACGCCATCGACGTTTCGAGCGACATCGGCGACGACGTTGATGAGTTCCGGGTCGCTGTCAGCACGAGGCGATTCGCTGACGATTTCGACCTCGGAATCACAGCCGTGCATGGCTGCGGAGGTGCGAAGCGTTTGGACCAGCTCCTCTTTCATGTACTCCATGAGTGCTGTCGTTTCACCTCGCGCTTCCCCGAGCACTGTGACCTCGTCCGCGATGACGTTGCTTGCAGTTCCACCCTCTGCTCTGCCGATGTTGACCCGTGTCATTCCATCGCTATGACGCGGGATCGCGTACGTGTTCTGAATGGCGGTTCCGAGCGCTTGCATCGCGTTATCTCCCTCGTTGGGATTTTTACCCGCATGTGCTGACGTTCCCTCAAATGTCGATTCGACGTGACACATGGCAAGCGGGCGTTCGATGCCTGCGACGACCTCGCCAGTTGGGTGGTCTAGCCCGACATGGACCGCAAATAGGTGATCGAGGTCGGCACAGTATTCGCTCTTCGCCATCGGATGGCCGCCACCAGAGACCTCCTCCGCAGGTTGGAAGAACACCGTGAGCGTTCCCTCGAATTCGCGGTCCTTGATGGTTTCTAGTACAGCGAGACCCCACGTCATGTGGGCATCGTGGCCACAGGCGTGCATCGACTCGTCGTTCGCCGAGCGGAAACCCTCAGCTTCGGGCAGATGTGTCTCGTCAGTGGACTCTTCGATAAACAGTGCATCAATATCAACACGGAGTCCGACCGATGGTCCCGCACCTTCGTCGAGGACGGCAACGACGCCCGTGTTGCCACCAGCCATTTTCTCCAGCAGATCGTCGTCAGCTCCTCGTTCGCGTGCTCGCTCTAACCACTGATCGAGGCTGTTCTCTTCGGGAACAGCCATCCTATCGGCCGGATCATAGGCGTCGGGGCCGACGGCGAGTTCATCCACGCCGATTTCGCGTAACTCTTCGACGAGTCGAGACGTCGTGTAGAATTCCCGCCATGCCGGTTCAGGATGCCGATGCAGATCGCGTCGTACCGATTCCAATCGGTTCGTAATCGGGGAGGACATATGAGTCATATTCACACTCCACACACTTAACAGTACACAACATTCGTTGATATCGAATACACAAAAAGACTAAGTGGGGGAGTGACAATTACCACACTACCGACACGCGTCATCATTGACGCACCTATGAACTAGCTATGAGTGAAAACGCCGACATCGTCGTCCTCCGAGAGGGGACGGAAGGATTATCGATGGAATCGTACGCCGAAGCGCTTCGCGATCGACTTCCCGAACAGTCAGTCGCACTCGCACGCACGCCGAAACAAGAAAGGGAACTCGTCGAAGACGCCCGCATCGTCACGGGAATCTCCCTCGACAAAGCACTCCTCGAACGTGCCACCGATCTCGAACTGTTCGCCTGCACATTCGCCGGAACTGACCACGTTCCAATGGACGAAATCGAGGCAAGCGGCGTCGCTGTCACGAACGCTGGAGGGATTCACGCCCCAGGTATCGCCGAGCAGGCGATCGGAAACATACTCGTATTCACTCGCCGACTACACGAGGGGTGGCGGCGCAAACAACAGAGCCAGTGGCGACACTTCCAATCGGGTGAACTTACCGATAGCACGGTGACGGTGATCGGACTCGGTTCGATCGGTCAGGCAATTGTTCAGCGCCTACAGGGATTCGAGGTCGAGACGATAGGTATTCGCTACACACCTTCGAAGGGCGGCCCAACCGACGAAGTCCTCGGGTTCGAGGAGGACGACATCCATCGAGCGCTTTCCCGAAGCGACTATGTCGTCATCGCTTGCCCCCTCAACGACCTCACACGCAACCTCATCGGGAGCAAAGAGTTTGCCACGATGCCGACCAACTGCGTCCTCGTCAATACTGCACGTGGTGGCATCGTCGATACCAACGCATTGGTTTCGGCGCTTCGATCGAACAAGATTCGTGGGGCCGCGCTCGACGTAACCGATCCAGAACCGTTGCCTGACGACCATCCGCTGTGGGGGCTCGAAAACTGCCTCATCACCCCGCATACCGGTGGCCACACTCCGAAGCATTGGGACCGCCTCGCCGACATCGTCGCCGAAAACGTTGCTCGACTCGATGCCGGTGATACCTTAGTGAATCAGGTACGTGCACCGGAGACACGGTAACCAGCAATGGCGACGCAGGACTCCAAACCACTCGACGAATCAGGATCGATAGATCCGGCCAGCGACGACCGGGCGACGTACGATTACACCGGTGGGTCTCACCATCGACAGGAACTCGTCGATGACCTCGAATCGCTCATCGACGGCGACGTCAGGTTCGACGAGTACTCCCGGCAGCTCTATGCGACCGACGCTTCCGCCTACGAGGTCACACCCGTCGGCGTCGTCTTTCCACGCTCGACGGACGACGTCGCCGCCATCGTCGACTACTGTTTCGACCACGAGATTCCCGTTCTTCCGCGGGGGGGCGGCACCAGTTTGGCTGGCCAGGCAACGAACGAAGCCGTCGTGCTCGATTTGAGCGTCTACATGAACGATCTCGTCGAGGTCGACCCTGGTGCTCGCGTAGCCGATGTACAGGCCGGTGCTGTACTTGCGGACCTCAACGCAGCACTCGCACCTCACGACCTCAAATTCGCCCCGGACCCGGCTGCCGGCGATCGGAGTACGCTGGGTGGAGCGATTGGCAATAACTCCACGGGTGCCCACTCGCTACAATACGGTAAGACGGACGCCTACGTCGAAGAGGTCGAGGTCGTTCTCGCCGACGGGACGGTTACCACGTTCGGGGAAGTGACACTCGACGAACTCCGAAATCGTGCCGCTTCCGATGGCAATATCGAGAGCCGCATTTACGATGTGCTCCGCCGTGTCGTAGACGAGGAGAGCGAAACGATTCACGACGTATATCCACAGCTGAAACGCAACGTCTCGGGGTACAACCTCGACAGGCTCGTCCAGGAAGCAGCGTCGGAGACGATCAACCTCGCTCGTGTTTTCGCTGGGAGTGAGGGAACGCTCGGCGTGGTTACGGCGGCGACCATCTCGCTCGAATCGGTTCCCGAAACGAAATCGGTCGCGTTGCTTACGTATCACGACCTGATAGACGCGATGGCCGACGTCGATACGATCGTCCAAAATCATGATCCTGCTGCCGTTGAAGCCATCGACGATGTTCTTCTCGATCTCGCTCGTGAGACGGAGGAGTTCGAAACAGTCGCAGCGATGCTGCCGGCGGAAACCGAAACGGCACTGCTGGTCGAGTTCTACGCGGAGGACGAGGCACACGGACGACAGCAAGTCGCGGAGCTGGTCGCCGACAGAATCCCGGATGTCGCTCTAGACGAGGCGGAGCATGAAGAAGAAGATCGCCAATACGACGAGCCAGTCCGCGCCTTTGACGTGCTAGAAGCGTACGATGAGGAGGAACGAGCGACGCTCTGGAAACTTCGGAAGAGCGGAATGCCCATTCTCCTCTCCCGGACGACCGACGCAAAGCACATCTCGTTCATCGAAGACACCGCCGTCCCGACGGAAAACCTCGCTGAATACGTTGCTGATTTCCAAGCGGTACTCGACGACCACGACACGTTCGCCTCGTTCTACGCCCACGCCGGTCCCGGATGTATGCACATGCGGCCACTCGTCGATACGAAAAGTCCAGCAGGTGTTGCCCAAATGGAGTCGATCTCCGACGCCGTGACTGACCTCGTCGTCGAGTACAACGGTTCCGTTTCAGGTGAACACGGCGATGGTCGTGCTCGAACACAGTGGAATCGGAAGCTGTACGGCGATGATGTCTGGTCGCTATTCCGCGATGTGAAGTCGGCGTTCGACCCCGACTGGATCCTCAATCCTGGACAGGTCTGTGGTGAAATAGACATGACCGAGCAGCTTCGGTTCGGTGGTAACTACGATTTCGAAGCCGAGTTCGATCCGACGCTGAATTGGGAGAACGACAATGGCTTCCAGGGAATGGTCGAACTCTGTCACGGCTGTGGTGGCTGTCGCGGCCAGCAGGAAACCACTGGTGGGGTGATGTGCCCGACCTATCGCGCTGCCGAAGAGGAAAGCGTCACAACCCGTGGTCGAGCGAACATGTTGCGACAAGCGATGAGCGGTGACCTCGATGATGACGTACTCGATATCGAGTTCATGAACGAGGTAATGGACCTCTGTATCGGCTGCAAGGGCTGTTCCCGCGACTGTCCGAGCGAAGTCGACATGGCAAAGCTGAAAGCCGAGGTCGAACATGCCAATCATGAGCAACACGGTGCGGGCGTTCGGGAACGGCTCTTTGCGAATATCGACACGCTCAACTCCATCGGGTCGAGGCTTGCCCCGGTTTCAAACTGGGCCGAAACGATCCCTGGGGTTCGAACCGTCCTCGAAGAGACGGTCGGCATCGCCAAAGAACGCTCACTTCCAACGTTCCATCGCGAGAGTTTCGAGGAGTGGTTCGAAGCACGGGGCGGTCCACGAGTTTCACCATCACATGCAGCGCGAAAGGTACTGTTGTTCCCCGATACGTACACGAACTACAACCACCCCGAAGCGGGGAAAGCAGCGGTTCGAGTACTCGAAGCTGCCGATGTTCACGTTCGAATCCCCGAAAACGTAACCTCGACCGGTCGTCCGGCACACTCGAAGGGCTTCCTCGACGTATCACGTGAACGCGCGGCAACGAACATCGACGCCCTCGCACCACGAGTCATCGAGGGCTGGGACGTCGTTCTCGTCGAACCATCCGACGCCGTGATGTTTCAGTCGGATTATCTCGACCTCTTGTCGGGTCGTGACGTCGAACGGGTTGCGGCTAACACGTATGGTATACTCGAATACCTCGACCGATTCGACTTCGACCTCGAATTCGAGACCCTCACCGAATCGCTCACGTATCATGGTCATTGCCATCAAAAATCGACGAAGAAGGACCATCATGCGGCTTCGGTACTTGGGAAAGCCGGATACGAAGTCGATGTGCTCGATTCAGGCTGCTGTGGAATGGCTGGTTCGTTCGGTTACGAGTCCGAACACTACTCAATGAGTATGGCGATCGCGAACATCCTCTTCGAACAGGTCGACGACAGCGACGGCGAACAAGTCGTCGCTCCTGGTGCGTCTTGCCGAACGCAGCTAGAGGACAGAAACGATGGCGAGGAACCGGTACATCCGATCGAAAAGGTCGAAGACGCACTTCGAACCTGACCGATATCCCTCTTATCCTCCATTTCGACGGGAAGAAGGACCGAACTGGCACGCTACGGCCAGAGTCCGCGTGTTCCCTTGGCAGTCGCAACGCGATTGAGTGCCACGATGTATGCGGCATCACGCCACGTTACGCCGCGAGTTTCGACTTCGTCGCGAACGGCACTCCACGCCTTTAGCATCTCGGATTCGAGTTCGTTGTTGACACGGTCGAGTGTCCACTGTCGTCGATTGATGTCCTGTAGCCACTCGAAATACGACACCGTCACGCCGCCCGCGTTGGCGAGGATATCGGGGATAACCGGGATATCACGCCGTTCGAAGATGGAGTCCGCGGCAAACGTGGTTGGACCGTTTGCTCCTTCGACGATGAGGTCAGCCTCGACGTCGTCGGCGTTGTTTGCCGTCAGAACGTTACCGACGGCGGCAGGAATGAGCACGTCGACGTCGAGTTCGAGCAGTTCCTCGTTGGAAAGCTGCTGGGGCGCTTCGTAGCCGGAGACCATTCCGGGACGCTCGTCGTGGGCCATCACCCCTTTCGTGTCCAGCCCACGAGGATCGAAAATCGCACCGTCGACGTCGGAGACGGCGAGGACGTCTGCCCCCCATTCGTCGAGTGCTCGAGCAGCGTTCGCGCCGACGCTTCCGTACCCCTGCACGGCAACGGTGGTTTCGTCGAGGTTCCAGTCGTAGTAATCGATAGCTTCGCGTGTGACGATCGCGACACTCCGTCCTGGCGCCTCTTCGCGCCCATAGGAACCACCGATGACTGGCGGTTTTCCGGTGACGACACCGGGTGTCGTCTCACCCCGCTGCATGGAGTAGGCATCCATAAACCACGCCATGGTCTGTGCATCAGTGCCCATATCCGGGGCTGGCACGTCTTGTTTTGGACCGACGACGTCCCGAAGTTCTTCGGCAAATCGGCGTGTGAGCCGCTCTTTTTCCTCGTTGCTCAGACGTTTCGGATCGACGGCGATGCCACCCTTTCCACCACCAAATGGAAGGTCCATGACGGCGCACTTCCACGTCATCCACATCGAGAGGCCGATACACTCCTCGGCGTTGACCTCGGGATGATACCGAAGCCCACCTTTATACGGTCCACGAACGTCGTCGTGTTGTGCGCGGAAGCCCGTAAACACCTCTAATTCGCCGTCATCACGCTTGAGTGGGACGGATACGCGCTGAACTTTCGTCGGATGTTTCAACCGCTCGACGACGCCATCGTCGACATCGATGTGCGCTGCAGCACGCTTCAGTTGGCGGCGAGCCGTCATCAACGCTGATTCGCTCGATTCGTCAGTTTCCGTCGCGTCGGCGTCTTTGGACGTTAGCTGGGACATGAGTTACGTGGAGAACAGTTCCTGCGGGAAGTCGGCCAGTACCTCGGCGCCGTTCGAGGTGACGCGGAACGTCTCGCTGAGTTCGACGCCGAAGTCGTCGAACCAGAGGCCCGGAATCATGTGGAACGTCATATTCTTTTCGAGCACCGTCTCGTCCCCTGGACGGAGACTAGCGGTGTGCTCGCCCCAATCCGGTGGGTAGCCAAGCCCCATCGAGTAACCGATGCGTTCCTCCTTTTCGAGACCGTATTTCTGAATAACCTCACGCCATGCCTTCTCGACGCGCTCGCAAGTCACACCCGGTTCGGCGACGTCAAGCGCGGCATTCACGCCTTCGACGACGATTTCCATCCGGTCCTGCATCTCCTGTGGCGGGTCGCCCACGTACGTCGTTCGGGCGAGTGGTGAATGGTAGCGGTGCCGGCATCCGGAGAGTTCGATAATAACCGGGTCACCCTGTGCGAAGGGACGATCGGTCCACGTGAGATGAGGGGTCCCAGTATGATCGCCGGAAGGCATGAGTGGAACGATGGAAGGGTAGTCACCACCGTACTCCTCGGTACCATCGATGAGCGCGTTGTAGATGGCACGTGCTGCTTCCGACTCGGGGACGCCCTCCTCGATCGCGTCCAGACCGGCACTCATTGCATTCTCCGAGATACGGGCAGCCTCCCGCATGTACTGGAGTTCCTGATCGGATTTCGTGACACGAACCCAGTTGACCAGCAGGGTCGTATCCTCGAATTCCGCCTCGGGGAGGTTCTGCTGCAGGCGCAAATAGGACTTTGCCGTGAAGTAGTAGGCGTCCATCTCCAGTCCGATGCGTGCATCATCGACACCGAGGTCTCGTAACACTTGCGCGAAGAAGTCCATCGGATGCAAGTCGTACGGCGACTGGACGTGGTCGTCGCTGTAGGATCGAATGCTCTCTTCTTCCAACCACGTCGTCGCGCGTGCGCCATTAGCGTCTTGGCCGCGGCCAACCCAGACCGGCTCGTCTCGGTCCTGGGTGACGATGACGGCTTGATGCACATAGAACGACCAGCCGTCGTAGCCAGATAGATAGTTCATGTTCGCCGGGTCGGCGATCACGAGCGCGTCGAGTTCGCGTTCACGCATTCGCTCTTTCGTCTGCTCGATTCGTCTCTCGTATTCGCTGGCGGTAAATACTGACTGTGGCATGCTACCTGTTCCCGAAAGGGGTATTTATTGGAGACCTATTTTAATTTTTTGTGTACGGTGAGTACGGTTCATGTGTATGGGCGACAGTCACTCCGTAGGGACCTGCCCATCGGGAACGACCCCGTCGTCCCAATCTCGGATTTCGTAGTACTCCTCCAACGCGTCTTCGAAGCCTGGAATCTCGTAGGGGAGCGTATCATCCGACCGGTCGAAGCCACGCTGGTTGTTGAAGTGTCGTTCGAGGGTGACGATTCGGTTTCCGACCGCGAGTAGCTCCTCGAAGTCAGCGCCGAACAGCATCTCATACCTTTCTGGGTTCATATAGTCCCGTGAAAATTTACACACGACACCGCTATCGTTGACCGCCATCTGATTTTCCTTCTCGATGAGCCGCTGTGGTTTTCCCTCGAACCCGGTTGGGTCGTACGCGTCGTCCTCGTCGACAAGTGGGTACTCCTGTGAGTAGAACACAGCATACATGTGGTCTGCACCACGGTTCGCGACGGCATACGAGAGTCCCTGACCGTGGAGTACGCGTCCCTCGTGGGCTGCAAAGTCCATGCCTTTGACCGTCCAGTTCGGTACATCGAGATCATCGTGAATGCGGGCAATCCCTTCGGCAAGGTCGTCACCGACACCCTCTCGGTGGGCGATCTTCTCGACCAGTTCGTGGATGAGGTCGACGTTTCCAAACTCGTCCTGTGCGGCGAGATAGGCGGCCACGGTGTTCCCCGCCGAAATCGCGTCCAATCCGTATCGGTCACACAACTCGTTCGACTTCATCACATCGACGATATCGTCAACGCCGGAGTTCGACCCAAACGCCATCGCAACCTCGAACTCGGGACCTTCCGTTTCTACGCCGCGTGTTTCGTCCTTCGTCGGAAGTTTACAGGCGAACGCACATGCAGAACAGGTTCCCTTCTTGTACTTCTTTTCTTCGACGGCGGCGCCGTTGATTCCTCCGACGCCCTCGAACTCCTGTTCGGAGAAATAATACGACGGGAGGCCGTTCAGTTCGTTCGCGAGGTCCATCACCGCGACCGTTCCCTGTCGTTTCATAATATGGTCGTCCGTAGCTGCCTCACGGTGGATTTCCATCTGTGAGGCGGGTATATCGATGTCGAGCGCCGAGTCTCCCTCGAAAGTGAGCGCTTTCACGTTCTTCGACCCGAGCACTGCCCCGAGCCCGCCACGACCGAATGCCCGCTCTTCGGATGTCATGATGGAAGCAAAACGGACCAAATTTTCGCCGGCCGGTCCGATGACGGCGGTTTGATCGGCTCCGATCGCATGTTCGTCTTCCAAGTACGAAACAGTCTCCGGAACGGTCGCACCGGCGAGCGCTGGCACCGGTTCGAATTCGACGCCACTATCGGAGATGTGAACAATCACTAATTCGTCGCTTTTTCCAGTGATTTCGACGGCTGCGTGACCCGTATCTGCGAAGTTACGTGACATAAAGCCGCCCGCGTTCGACGAGACCAGCCCATCAGTGAGCGGGGAAACTGCCGTTGCATTCATTCGTCCAGTGAAACTCATCGTCGATGCCTGCATCGGACCGGTTGCGAAGAACAGCCGATTTTCCGCATCGAACGGGTCGGCGTCGAACGGAATACGCTCGTGGGCGAGCTTCGTCGCGACGCCTCGTCCGCCGATGAACGATTCGAGGATATCGTCGATGGATTCTGTCTTCGTCGTTCGTGTCCCCACGTCGATCGTGAGGTGTGGCCCCACTGTGTGCAACATACACAAGACAAGGAATCCCGTGTTACTTAATTGTTCACGAAATCTGTGTATGTAAGTCATCCTATTCGTTTTCGCAGGTCAAGAGCGGTATCAATAACTGTGTATGACCTGGGTGATTTCTGTGGACAAGATATATATGACTGTTTCACAATGGCACACATATGGCAGTAGGACCATCGATCGAGGAGTTACACTTCGACGAGGCACCGTCAGTCGATTCCGTTCCCGGACCGACATCGCGGGCGCTTATCGAGAAGCAACAACGTATCGACAGCAGCGCGGTCGCTTACCCCGAGGATATCCCGATCGCTTTCGAGGAGGGAAAGGGAGCGACGGTTCGTGATGTAGACGGCAACACCTTCATCGATATGTTCGCCGGTATCGGCGTGTTCAACGTCGGGCACGCGAACCCGTACGTTCTCGACGCAGTGCATGAGCAAGCGGACAAGCTCGTCCATACCGTCGACTTCCCGACAGAGGCCAGACTCGAACTCATCGAGAAGCTCGACGAGATTGCCCCAGGTTCCCTACAAGGGAACAACAAGGTCGTCTTCGGCGGTCCGACCGGTAGCGACGCCGTTGAAGCGTCCATCAAGCTCGGCAAGTACAACACGGGTGGCGACGGACTCATCGCCTTCCGTGGCGCGTACCACGGCGCGACGAGTGGTGCAATGAGCGTCACGTCAAACACGAAGTTCAAGGAAGACTACACGCCGCTGCTCCCGGACGTCGTTCACTCGCCTTACCCGTATCCGTTTGGACAGGAAAAGGATCCACAAGAGGCAGTCGATCACGCACTCGAAGAACTACAGGCAACGCTCGAAGACCCGTACGGTGGCCTCGCGAATCCTGCGGGCATCATCGTCGAACCGATTCAAGGAGAGGGCGGCGTTATTACGCCGCCGGAAGGGTTTTTGCAGGGCGTTCGAGATCTCGCTACAGATAACGATGTGCCCCTCATCTTCGACGAGATTCAGAGCGGACTCGGTCGATCCGGTCAGTGGTGGGCGAGTGAATGGGACGACGTCACGCCCGACATCATGACTTCCGCGAAAGCCCTCGGTGGCGTCGGGTTCCCACTCTCGGCGACGATGTACGACGAATCCCTCGATACGTGGGGCTCCGGTGATCACGCTGGCACCTACCGTGGCCACGTCGTCGCGATGCGTGCTGGAACACGTGCTATCGAATACATTCAGGAACATGACTTGCTCGCACACGCTCGTAACCTAGGCGAATACATCCGGACCCGGTTGAAAGAAGCCGGTGAAGGAAATCCCCATTTAGGGGAGGTCCGAGGAAAGGGACTGTTCATCGGGGCGGAGTTCGTCGATGGTGATGGGAACCCCGACGGGGAGATGGCCGACGCGATCCAGGATTACTGTTTCGAGCACGGTGTCCTCGTGTGGAAGGCGGGCCGGTACGGCAACATCGTACGACTGCTCCCACCGCTCGTGCTTACCGAGGATCTGGCCGAAACGGCGCTCGACATCATCACTGAGGCCGTCGAAACGACGACCGCCGCAAAGCAAGACATCCAAAGATAGCAGTTTCACAATGACTTCGGAACCCATCGTCACAGACGAGGCACCGCGCAATGACAATCCGTACTCGCAGGGCGTCCGCGCCGACGATACGCTCTATGTATCCGGCTATGGTCCAGTCGACCCCGAAACGGGAGAGGACGTCGACGGCGACGTGCAAGCTGAAACCGAACAAGTACTGGAGAACATTGCAGCGACCGTCGAGAAAGCGGGCGGGTCGCTCGACGATGTCGTCAAGATAACTGTCTATCTGACCGACTTGGACGACTATGACCGTGTCAACGAGGCCTACGGTAACCAGTTCACCGGTACGCCACCGGCCCGTGTCTGCGTGGAGGTCTCGCGTCTCCCCGACGATGTCCATATCGAAATGGACGCCATCGCACATCTCGGGTGACGCTTCCTTCGAGAAGTCGTCCGGTCATCTGCTTTTGACCCACGAGAACGGTTCGCTGGCGGTCAGACCCCCTATGTGGTAAACACGCCAGAACCGAACCATAACTTAGTTGCTTGATTCCTCGAACCGTTGATTCCGTCGGTCGGTTGCTCTGTTTACGTTCCGGACGAACTCTGCCATCTGATCTTTCATCTCGGAACGCATCGATGTCGCCGAAAAACCCCCCGATTCGGTTAGAAGCCGAACGAACGCGCGAAGATCTTCGTCAGTGATTTCGTCGAAGCTTCCGTTCTCTAACTGTTCGGTGACCTCGTCGATATCGATCTGTCCGACGGGATCTACGTTGAAGTCGACCGTTACCATCCGGTAGTCCGACCCAGCGAGGCTCTGCTCGGACCGGCTTACCCCCTTTCCAAGCATATCCTTGAACGGAACGTGATAGCCCATCGTTGCGAGATGGAGGAAGCCGAGCATATCGATTATACCGTTCGTGTAGTCGTCACGGTTCTCCGATTCGGGGTTGAAGACGTTTTTGCGGTCACGATCTTCGAGGTGCTCGAAGAGGATAGTAAAGTCGAGGATCGCGTTGCGGAGTCGCTGTCGAATCCGGTTTCGCTTCTGTTTTTTCGAGTGTTCCGTGTAGTCGGTTTTTCGGCCAAGGAGGAACTCACGATCACTTGGCGTCAGGATCCCCCGTCCCCGGTCAGCAGAAAGCGCCAATCGATCGGGGGCATCGGCCTCATCGTTCTCGTTGACCATGCATTGTCTATGCGTATCGTATCAAGTAAGTATTACGACTGACAACAATTGTTGGCTGTTTCTTGTTCGGTGATGGTTTCTTCTACTATGGTACCCGAACAGGACTACAGCATCGTTCGACAGTAATTATCTATCCACGTTGATAAATAAACAGTGATCGTGAACTATGTCTTTAACAACCATAACATTTATCCAGATGAGTTGTGATGGATGAAGCGTGTCGTGACCCTGGTTATACAGTGTCATACATAGTGGACGTTCGAACCATGAAATCGCAACGCAACGAAGATTACTATCCGACCGAATGTGTGTCGAATGGCAGTCGAAACACACGCGAGGGACAGGACAAATCGACTCGGCGTCAGAACGAACGAAATCATAGTATTAGTCACATGACGGAGCGTGACATATGAGTCGCTCAAACGAACAAAGTCCGGTTGAAGAGTTCATCGACGAGATAGAACCGATCGTATTCGCGTTTGGTGCTGGCATCACCCTCCTGTTCGTCGCCCTGTTCGCACTGAATCCAAAGACGGCAGCGAACCTCGTTTCGTCCGCGACTGACTTCGTCCTCGGACATTTCAATTGGGCATTCATGCTGGTGATGTTGGTGTTCGTCGGCTTCCTGGCATTCCTCATTTTCGGCCCCTGGGGACGGATCAAGCTCGGCGATGGAGCCCCCGAGTTCAGCTACTTCTCGTATTTTACGATGATCTATTCGGCTGGGCTCGCCGCAGGTATCGTTTTTTGGGGACCGTCCGAGGCACTCCTCCATTATTCGAGTGTGCCACCACTGTACGACGTTGCATCGAAGTCACAGGCCGCGATTCCCATCGCTGTGCAGTATTCTATCTTCCACTGGGCGATCATCCAATGGTCTTGTTTTACGGTGATGGGCCTCGGTATCGGATATTTCGTCCACGCTCACGGTGCTCCCCTTCGTGTGTCCGCCGTTCTGACACCGTTTGTGGGCGCGGACAACGTCGACAACCTGGCCGGAACGATCATCGATATTCTCGCCGTGTTCGCGACGCTTGGTGGGGTCGCGACATCGTTGGGATTCATCGGGAGTCAATTTCTCACCGGACTCGAGTTCCAATGGGGCATTCAACTCGGTGACGCTGGCACGATAACAGTCATTACCGGGATGACGGCGTTGTTCACGGTATCGCTCGTGCTCGGAGTGGATAAGGGGATTCGCCGTCTATCGAACTTCAATATGGTCCTGTTCGGCGGGCTCATGATATCGACCCTCGTATTCGGACCGACGTTCCGCGTACTCGAACTCAGTACGCAGGCAATCGGTGGCCTGTTGGGCGATTTCTTCAAGATGAGCCTCTTTTTGGATTACACCAATGGTGGGTCATGGTCGAACGCCTGGACTGTCTTTTACTGGTTGTGGCCACTCGCGTGGTCGCCGTTTGCGGGCCTGTTTATCGCACGCATTTCCCGTGGTCGAAGCGTCCGCGAAGTCGCGTTCACTGGTATCGTCGCGACGTCACTTGCGACGATTCCTTGGTTCGCCATCGTGGGTGGTACAGCAACGGTTTTCCAACATAACGGCGTCGCCAACATTCTCGACCCTGTCAATAACTACGGTGAAGCAGTTTCAGGGTACGTCCTCTTCGGAGCCATCGAGTTCATGGGTCTACCGATTGGAACCCTTCTGTTGTTTGGCTTCCTGGTTTTGGTAACTACTTTCTTCGTGACGTCGGCCGATTCGTCAACGCTCGCAGTCTCCATAATGACGACCGGTGGGAAAGAAGAACCGTCGGCGATCAACCGGATCTTTTGGGGAGTCTTACAAGGCGCTGTTGCGTCGATCCTGATGGTCATCGGTGGCGTGGATGCGCTCCAATCTGCCGCGATCATCACCGGAGGTCCATTCGCGATAGTGTGTCTCATAGCCGTTATCGGATTGACGAAGACGTTCCGGGAGGAAGGCGGAAACGTGCTTCTTAGAGAGGAAACTGTTCTCTTCGGAAAGCCAAGCACGGAAAAGCAAACCAACTCATCAACGGTCGCCGTTGGTGCCGAAGACGATTAATAATCGGTCAGTCGGTCGTCTCGTCGTTGCTGTCTCCGGCTATATTCTGTTTTGGAACTCGTGGGTGGCCACATGAAGAGAGGCATACGTGTTCGAATTGGACGTGAAAGCCCACAAATCCAATCCATTGCGGTGGATGCGGAGGCCACAGCTATCCTCTCACTTTATGAAATATAGTCGAGGAAAGGAACTGCAACGGTAAATCACGCTTCTGTTCCGGAGAACCGAATGTATTAATATCTACTATCGATGATCCCTGTTCTATCGAAGTCGCATCCATTACAGAACTAACGTTGTAATTCTCACAATCGTCTGAGTATCTTTTCGATATCGATCTGATATCAAATAGGAACTAAAAATGGCGTTTGCGAAAGTTATCCGGTACACAATGGTATTTTGAGACCACTATCGGCGAAATAACTATCCTACCGAGATACCTCTACAACATCTCTAGGCGAATACTATGTCCCTTCCACACACCCAGTTGTCGAGTAGAATCAAGGTGATACTGTTTTCCTCTCGCGAACATACTAATAGGGTCATTGGTTACTTTTACTGCCAGAACGCTCTAGCAAATTTGGTACACAATATTCGTTTTCGATGGTTATTATTGAGTAATAAAATTAGAAATAAACCTATATTTTCCATGTTTCCCATATTATACCACCATTACCATAATATATAACTATTCGAGGTAAAATATCGCAATTTTATAAACGGTTTTCGGTAACGTCGGGTTTGTCAGTCGGCTAATGGGAAAACAGAGGCTAACATAGTCATAAGTAGTCATGGTAGAAAACTAGGTCCGTATGATGCCACAGCGGACGGAGAATGGGCTTCGAACAACCGAGATATCTCTCCAGCTGGTCGAATTATTGGTAAAGCATGATGGAGCAACGTTGGGTGAACTCGCTGACGAAACCGATCTCGCACGGAGTACGATCCATAACCATCTTCAGACGCTCGCACACTACGGATACGTCGTTCGAGAGAACAACATCTACCGTGTCGGATTGAAGTTGCATCATCTTGGCGATTACGCACGCAAGCAGAACGAGGTGTACGATATTGCCAAGCGAATCGTTACTGACTTAGCCGAGGAAACGGAGTTGGAGGTCGATTTCACCGTCGAGGAGAACGGACGAACCGTCGCGCTGTACGATGCCACTAGCTACTCCGATAGCCCATCGTTCATCGTCGATGGCCGTCTCTTCCATATGCACAATACAGCGTCCGGGAAGTCGATCCTCGCGGAATATCCCGAGACCCGAATTACGGAGATTCTCGATCAGTGGGGGCTTCCTAGCGAAACAGAGCAAACGATCACGACCAGGGATGAACTCTTCGCGGATCTAGAACGTACTCGAGAACGGGGCTACGCGATCAACGAAGAGGAAGCGATCGAAGGACTATGGGCGGTAAGCAAGGTCGTAAAAGACCGGCTGGGCCGTGTCCGTGGCTCGTTGAACGTTTGTGGCCCCACATATATCCACACCGACGAACGCGAGAAAACCATCGTTTCTCAACTCGACAAGAAAATCGAGGCGTTTGAACGAAGTATCGCCGAGAGATCCTGATATCGGCTGTTTGACCGACATCAACTCGGGTCCAGGATGCCATCCAATTCGCTGGCTTGCCTAACAGTCGTTTTCGAATCTACCGTCCTACAATTACGTGGCACGGGCGGCTTGGAAACACGATATGCCTGCTCTTCCGGTGGAACCCCCGATTATTTCGCTGTTGATAGTAACTGCGTCTTCCGCTGTTTCGTCTTTTTACGCGATCCGGATACCATCGGTCCGTTGCATCATTGGGTCGAGTCCCGCAGTGAGACCACCTGCCGGATGACCAACCTCAATACTGCCACCATCGGGATATACTTCTGATACAGTTGACGATTTGAGACGAGTATGAATGCATTAGGAAGCGCTCTATCACCATCGTTCACTCAAAACCCAGATACGACTTTTCGTTTGACATGTCTCCTTGCCACCGCTAATTCCTCGATAAGACTTCCGAGTCCGACAGTTGGACTCTCTCGCTAGATTAACTGGGAGTGCCTACTAACACAAGCACTGGCAGCGCATATACATGCCTGCGCTATCAAGCAATTTGCTCTTGTTCGTGAAACGAAAAAGGAACAGCAGTGGCACACTCGAGCGACATGAGAATATGCGAAAATGATTGGTGACACTCTCTTCTCGACTCTCGACGAACGACTCCTCGGCTGTATCGTACTCGTAGTGTCGTTCATAGCGTCCCGGAGCCTTATACGCTGGTCGGGGGAGAAGCTGCGGCGCCGGTTCGGTTCGCAAATCGCGGAGGCAATCAAAATGATCAGCACTGCACTGGTCGTCGCCGCTGAAATCGTCGGCTTTGCTACGATCTGGAACGCGAATTTCGTCCTTCGGGAGGTCGTGAGCGCAGTGATCGTCAACCAGTGGACGCTCATACAGCAGCTGGTGACGATAGCAGTTTTCATCATCGCTTATCTGTTGATCCGTTTCACCAACCGATCGATCGATAAACTCGCTGAAACAAAGGCGTTGACGGGCCATCAAACGGAGATTGCGTACCACGTTTCGAACGTCGGGATTTTCCTCGTCGCGATAGGAATCGTTCTCTCCCTCTGGGGAATCGACCTGACGAACTTCTTTATCAGTGCCGGTGTGATGAGCGTCATGATCGGGCTGGCGGCTCGGACGACACTCGCTGCGATGGTCTCCGGGTTCGTACTCCTCTTTTCACGACCGTTTCGGGTCGGTGATTGGATCAAAATCGGGGAGGAGTCCGGGGTCGTCAAGGACGTTACGATTTTCAACACGAAGATACAAACGTTCGACGGAAAGAGCGTCCTGATTCCGAACGACGAAATCACGAATAGGGGCCTTCGAAACGTATCGGAGAACAACCAGCTACGGATAGAGATTCCGGTCGGCGTCGATTACGAGACGGACCTCGAACACGCGGAGGACGAGTTGGAGGAGGCCAGTGAAAAGATCGAGGGAATCAAATCGACACCTGCCCCGCAGATAATCATCCGGGAGTTCGAGAGTTCATCCATCCTCTTCGAACTTCGCGTCTGGATCGAAAATCCGACGAGTCGTCGCCGATGGAAGGCGAAAACGAACGCGATCAAGGTGATCAAAAACCAGTTCGACGCGGCGGATATCTCCATCCCGTTCCCGCAGCGAGTACATGACTCCCGCGGCGAAGGGAACGACCATTCCCCACGACGGCAAGCCGTCCCAGCGAACGATTAGTTTTCGCATCCGACCCCCGTTCCCGCTCCGCATAACGTCGTACTACCGTCACGCTGCACTCGAGATTGACGTTCTCGAACAGGCTAAACAGGTCGCCAAGACGAACGAAGGGACCGAATCGGCTACCGAGTAAACGAGACGAAATCAATCTCCTGCACTGATACTCCGGAACTCGAAATCGGGCGACCGGGATTCGAATCGATCGAGATCGAATGTGCCGGTTGGGAACGGACATTCACCACCCGTCATGAGCGTTCGAACGGTCGTCGCCGCAACGGGCGCACTCATCACACCTCGACCATGGAATCCGGTTGCGACCAATAGCCCGGCGGGACCATCATTCGGTGCATCGATTATCGGCCTTGTATCGGGTGTTGCTCCATCGATCCCTGCCCAGCCATTGACGAACCGAGCACGTTCGAACCCGTGCATGAATTTCGGGAGGAGGGTGGCGACGTGATTTCGGAACGCCTCATCGTCACTGGTGCTTGCGTGCTCGGGAGCGTCTTCGGCAAACGACCAACCGCCGACGAGTAAATCTCCGTTGCGCTCCGGACGGAAGTAGATGTGTTCACCCGGGATCCATCCCATCGGAACATCCGTCCGCAAATCGTTTTCGGGTGTAAGCACGACACACTGCGTTCGATACGGTCTGATGGGAAGTTGGAGACGGTCGCGGAGAAAGCGCTCACTTCGCCAGCCAGCAGCGACGACAACGGTTGGGGCAGAACAGGTACCCGAGGTTGTTTCGACACCCTGCACCCGTCCACCGCTGGTTCGGAGACCTGTTACCATGGTCCCAGTCTCGAACGTCGCTCCCCTCGACTCCGCGTCCTCTTTAAGCGTCATCGCGAACGTATAGGGATCGACGAAGCCGGTGTCGTCGTACTTGATTGCGCCGACGAAGTCGGGCAGATCGAACCGAGGATACGTCGTTTCGATCCGCTCGGATTCGACGAACGAGACGTTGACACCCTTTGCTGCAAGGCGTTCCACGCGTCTTCGAGACTCGCCTTCACGAACGGGAGAAATGAGTTCGAGACTGGGACACTCGGTGAACGTAAACTGTCCAGTTCCGTCGTATCGTCGGAAAAATTCGATAGCGTGATCGGAGATGGCGGGAATATCGGAATACGATGGTGCCATCGTAATCTCACCTGCGGCGAGCGCCGATGCTTCCCCGGCTATCTGTCCTCGCTCCAGAACGGCCACATCGTAATCACTGGCCAAGTCACGAGCGATAGCACAACCGATGATACCGCCACCGATAACGATGACGTCGTAGGAATCGTCCGTCATCGTATCACCGATCGTACCTCACCGTGACGGGCAGTGAGCGGGTAGTCGGTCCAAATCGACCAGCGATCTCGAGTATTCATGGTCTATTCGTACTCGTGGTCCACGGCACGAAACGCTTCTTCCGCGACTTCGAGTGCGTGGTCGACTTGCTCTTCCGTGTGAGAATAGGTAGTGAAAAAACGCTCGCCCTGCATTGGGTTTCCGAAGAGGACACCACTGGCCGCTGCTTCGAGCCACCAATCGGCAAACTGGTCCTCGTTGGCGTGCCAGGTATCCCGATACCGATGGATGTCGTGGTCGGTCATATACACCTGCCCCATCGAGCCGATGTGTTGGACGTTAGCATCGAGACCGACGTCGTCGGCAACTTCTTGGAGCCCGGAGAACAGACGGTCGCCGAGGCGGTCGATGTGTTCATACACGTCGCGTTCGTCGAGGATTTCGAGCGTTTTGAGGCCGGCTGCGGCTGAAACCGGATGTCCGTTGTAGGTCCCACCGTGGAACGTCGAGGTGTTCCACTTTGATGCTTCCTTCTTTCGGGGAGGGATGATCTCGTCCATGATTTCGGATTTTCCCCCGAACCCAGCGATCTGGTAGCCGCCACCGGCGGCTTTGGCAAATGTAGTCATATCGGGTGTAATGTCGAACCGTCCTTGCGCACTTTGTGGACCGAGTCGGAAGCCGGTCATGACTTCGTCCCAGATTAGGACGATTCCCAGTTCTTCGGTAAGGTCACGAAGGAATTCATGATAGCCATCACGCGGCAGTAAACAACCACAGGAGAACATCACTGGTTCGATGATAATCGCCGCGAGGTCGTCGGCTTGTTCACGGAGTATTCGCTCGGTCGCATCCTTGTCGTTGAACGGAAACACAACGACAGTATCGCTAATGACATCAGGAATGCCGGTTCCATACGAAACAGTGTTCGGAGCGTCGGCTGGTCCCAGTGCTTCTTCACTGGCATAGACGCTTTGAAGCGCATAATCGTGTGCCCCGGCGTACCCACCTTCAGGTTTGGCGATTTTGTCCTTGCCCGTGTACGAACGCGCGACCCGCATCGCGTGCATGGTCGCTTCACTCCCGCTGTTTGCGAGTCGGACTTTTTCGATGCTGGGAGTCATCTCCGCGACCTTCTCCATGTATTCGATCGCGATCGGTTGTGGAGTGGCAGTTAAGTCGCTCGTATCGACCTGTTCTTTGACTGCGTCCCGTACTTCGGGATTGCCGTGGCCCAGGATGATCGGGCCAAGCGCGAGGAGAAAGTCGAGGTATTCGTTCCCGTCGATGTCGTACAAGTACGACCCGTCAGCTTCCTCCACGTAAAACGGATATGGGTCAAATGAACGAACGTTCGACTCTACCCCGAGAGGCGTCACGTTGGACGCTCGTTCATGAAATCGTTCGCTTGAGGTGGTCTTCTTCCGGAAGCGCTCAGTGTGGTCGTCTTCTTGTCCTTTGTCATCAAGACTCATCGTACCATACGACGGAAGAACATCCAATAAATCTTTGGCCAGTGAGAGTTCATTCCGAAAATAGTCCGTCAAACACTGGTGTTAAGAGGAAATAATACGATCACGAGGTGCGAGAAAGTGGGAGTACCAACCCTTTCAACCCCCCACCTGTTTTTCGAATTTCACGGATATCGAGCTCGATAACGTCCATTCCTTGCTCTTCGAGCGCGTTCCGAACGAACGGATTCCCGGACGGTATCAACACCTCACCAGGTTCGACGACGATGGTGCTCGTGGCTCGATTACGCTGTTCCCGCATCGGTACCTCGATCGTCTCGATTCCTCGGTCGTGTAGCGTTTCCTGGAAGTCGGTCGGGATCGCCTGCGGGTAGACGAGCGAAAGGTCCGGGGCGACCATTCCAAACACGAGGGCGAGATGCGTTTGTCCAGTACTGTCCGTGCTACCGAAGATGGGAACCTCGACGACATCGATCCCGAACGTTTCGAAGACGGTCCTGACCTGGCGAATTCCTTCGTCGTTTGTCGTTCTCGACCGTCCGATAGCGACCGTCTCCTCGTCGATCCATACCATGTTTCCGGCCTCGAACCCGCCCGGCCCATGAACCATATGATAGATTGGAATCCCCAATTCGACTGCCCGTTCGGACATCCGGCGCTCCTCACCATGGCGGGTTCCCTCGACCATTTTACCGACGATCAACCCACCCTCGAGTGCGAAGCCGACGTCACGAACGAAAAGCGATTCTGCCAATCCCTCACCGGCGTCGACGAGACGATATACCGTTACGCCTCGATTTTCGAGTTCAGCAACCAATGCACCGTGTTCACTTGCGGCGCCCTCCTGCCGGGGCAACCCACCCCATTCCCATTCGTCAGGGTCGACTACAGTACTGAATTCCGGGCCAGGTTCGTGAACGAGAACGCTCTCCAAACGGCCGACTTCGGTTCGAACGGACGGCGAGAGATCCCACTCGATCATTATTCGGAGAGACTGAAGCGCTGTTCTTCTTTCACGTTTCGGAGCGCCACATCGGTCGCTGTCGAAAGCACCGCATCGTATTCCCCAATCCGACTTAGCAAGCTAGTGAGTTCGGAATGGTTGCCGACTCGTACTTTCAACAACAAATCGGCATCGCCGGTGATTTCGTGTATTTCTTGAATCTCCGTCTCTTCGGTGAGTCGTTCAGCAACCTCGGAGAAATGGCCAGCCTCGGTGTGAACGCGGACGAACGCCACGTTATCCAACCCAAGCAATTCGGGGTCGAGCACCGCCCGATAATCTCGAATGTATCCGTCTTCTTCGAGCGAATTCACTCGTTCGTGGATCGTGGCAGTCCCCATATTGAGCCGACGAGCGATCTCCGAGAGTGCCAATCGGCCGTCGGCTTGAAGGATTTTGAGGATTTTAACGTCGATATCGTCGAGATTCATACGGTTCATTGTGAATTACGGTCTCCTGTTCGTTCTAATTCTTTCGTCGTGGTTTTGCCTTTTCATCTGTTCGAATCCGTGTATGGCCGGACCGAGGCGTCTGTCCTCGATTTTCGAAGAGTGGAAATATCGACAGGGCACACTCCCGTCGCATCCATGTCGCGAGCCAACGACAATCGTGTACCATGCGGTCCAACGATGTCGTCACATGGTGCGAAGACCGTCGATCGTCCGGTCGCTGACAGCCCTGCATCCGGTCGCGCTCCGACGAGACAAACCTGTGCGAGATACATCTGATTCTCGACTGCCCGAGCAGCCGAACAGCGACTGACGCGTTGATACCCTGCCTCTTCAGCCGTCCACGAAGGAACTGCAACGACCTCAGCGCCGCGATTTGCGAGGCCACGGATGATATCCGGGAACTCGACGTCATAGCAAATCGCGACTCCAATACCGATGCCATCGTGTTCGATAACCGGCGGGAGGTCGGCTCCTTCCCGTTTCCCGCAGGTGCGCTCTTCGGGGATGAGATGTGACTTATCGTAGGTGACGATGCTCGAATCAGGGGAACTAATAGGACATCGATTATGGATCGCATCACCATCGATGATATTGTACGAACCACCGACGATCACCGCATTGCGACGGTCTGCTGCGGTGACAAGGAAGTCATGAAACCGTGTTTCTTCCTCGGAAGAGAGGGTCGCTATCGAATCGTCTGTCCCTATTTCTTCGAGATAGTCGTTCACGAACAACTCCGGAAGGATGTAGAGGTCGGCGGTACCTGCACGGTCGAATCCGGCCGCAATGCGCTCCAATAGCGCATCAAACGACCCCACATCGCAGAGTTCGTACTGACACAAGGCGATGTCGAACGTCTCGCTGCTGTCCATTTGCTTACGGAGCTATGAAGGTAGGAGACAAAAAGTTTATCTGAAATTCGGCAGTGGATACGAGAAATAATCGGTAGATACCCGGAATAGAACAAAACTTATTTTGTGGGGCCGTGATGGTGTGACACGTAAACGCATGGCAGGTGAAACACCAACACGGGAACAAGAGGTCGAGACGCAGTCGGGACTTCTCCGCCAGTTGCGTGGGAATCGCTGGACTGGGCTGGCCGTGAACATACTCCCGAGCATGTTCTGGCTGATCACGTTCTTCCTCATTCCGCTGGCCGTGATGTTCTACTATAGCTTCGGTCAACGGGGGGCGTTCGGTGAGGTTCTCATCGGACCGGAGTATCTCGGGCTGCAACAGTACAGCCTGTTCTTCATCCCCGACGGCGCTTCCATCGTGGATACCGTTTGGTATACCATCGCGTGGGTGATCAACTCGATTCTCCCGTTTACTATCCATCTCGCAGCGGGAGAACCGACACCGTATGTGCAACTGACGTTGAAGAGTATCGGCTTTGGAGTCGTCGCAACTGTACTCTCGTTCGTCATCGGATATCCCGTTGCCTACTATGTCGGTCGGTTAGCACCCGAAGAGTATCAGGACCTGTTGTTGGTGTTGATTATCCTCCCCTTTTGGGCGTCGTTCCTCGTTCGAATTTATGCGATTCAAATACTGTTATCGGGCAATAGTGTTCTGACGAACGCATTAGGGCTCCTTCCCTTCGTTACCCCCGGACAGTCGCTAATGAACTCACGGCTTGCGGTCATGGTAGGATTAGTGTACATCTGGATCCCGTTTATGATCCTGCCCGTGTACGCAAGTCTCGAAGAGATCGATTTTACCCTTCGGGAGGCAGCGATGGATCTTGGGGCAAATCGGTTCCAAGCGTTTCGGCGGGTCGTCTTTCCGTTATCCATGCCGGGTGTGATCGCCGGGAGCTTGTTGGTGTTCATTCCAAGTACGGGGGCATACGTCATCCCGGACCTACTCGGCGGGACGGATAGCCAAATGATCGGGAACTTCATCGCGGAACAGTTCGGCGCGGCCGGTAACTGGCCACTCGGAGCCGCCGGGTCGTTCACGTTGATGGGGATCATGCTAGTTGCGATAGCGGTATACCAGCGGTACGGGAGCGCTGATCTCGTATGAGTACGGAAACCCCACAGCGCACCTGGCTCTCCCGTATTCGGTCGCGACTCTTCCGAAACGGTGGAACGATACTCGCGGTCGAAACGCTGCTCTTCTACCTGTTCCTCTACATCCCGATCGCGGTACTCATTTCCCTCTCGTTCAACGACTCGCGATATGCGTTGGTATGGCAGGGATTCACAACCAAATGGTATACGGATCTACTCGCGGGGCAGACAGTCGCTCGCGTCGATCCGGATGCTGCGTTCACAGCCCTCGTTCATTCGGTCGAAATCGCACTCGTCACTGTCGTCGTTAGCACCATATTTGGAACGATGCTGGCGTTTGCCCTCGATCGATACGAGTTCCCCGGGAAGCGGCTATTTACGGGTCTCGTCTACATGCCGATCATCATTCCGAGCATCGTAATGGGTATTTCACTGCTCTTATTCTTCAATATCGTCGGAATGGCGCTCGGGCTCCACACCGCAGTTATCGGACACATCGCATTCGACATCAGTTTCGTCGCGATCGTCGTGCTTGCTCGACTGCAGAGCTTTAATCACACGTTAGAAGAGGCAGCCAAGGACCTGGGAGCGAACGAGTTGGAGACGCTCCGATATATCACCTTACCGCTCCTAAAACCCGGAATCGTAGCTGGTGCGTTGCTCGCGTTCGCCATGAGCTTCGACGACTTCGTGGTCACGTTCTTTATCATCGGTAATCAGAATACCCTCCCGATTTTCTTCTTCTCGATGGTTCGCCAAGGAATCACACCTGGGGTCAACGTCGTCGCGGCGCTCATAATCGTCGTGACGATGTCCGTCGTAGCCGTCGCCCAATGGTTCGAAGGACCGATATGGTAGAAAAAGATTCGGAATAAACCCCGTAACCCCCCAATCTTTATGTCATACAGGCGCATTTTACCAAAAAGAATCGGCGTGATACACATGGACAAGCATAGTAACTCTCGGGAGGATAGGCGGCGATTTCTGAAAACGACGGGAACACTGGCGACGGTTGGAGTCACCGGCCTTGCCGGATGTATGGGTGGAAACGACCAGTCCGGTCAAACGAGCACGACACCGTCTGACGGAACCGCCGCTGGAAGCGATAATCCTCGAAAGAAGTACGGACTGAAGGAACTCGATTATGAAGTCGAGGACCGACTAAACATCTTCCAATGGGGAGATTATTGGCCCGATGGCACCGTTCAGGATTTCGAGAAGGCGTATGGTGTGACGGTCAATGTCTCGAACTATGCCTCCAACGAGGAGATGTTCAATAAACTCAAAGCCGGAGGAACCAGTCAGTACGATCTCATCTTCCCGAGTGACTACATGATCAACGTCCTCGTCAACCAGGGGATGATACAGAAGTTGGACATGCAGAAGATCCCCAACTATAGCAACCTCGATAAGAAATTCACGGACACGCCGTACGACCCAAATCCAGGAACCTATTCTGCACCGTATCAGTGGGGAACGTCCGGTATCGGGTACAATAAACAGATGCTCGGTGGTGACGTGGACATCAACTCCTGGGATGCCATGTGGAATCCCAAGTGGAAGGGCCAGATGACGATGCTCAACGATATGCGCGAGACAATGGGCGCTGCCCTGAAACGGCTTGGCTACTCGTTGAACACGAAAGACGAGAAGAAAATCAACGAGGCAAAAGAGACGCTGATCAATCAGAAGAAACTGCTAAAGACGTACGATTCGTCGAACTTCACGACCAACCTGATCAACAAGCAGGCGAGTCCGGTGCACGGATGGTCAGGTGGGGTATTTCAGGCGTATTGGGAGACGTACAAGAATGGGTCGTCGCCTATCGGATACACCGTCCCGGACGAAGGAGGAGTCATCTGGGTCGACAACGGAGCGATTACCAAAGAAGCGAAACATCCGAACGCAGCATCCGCGTTCATCAATTACTACCTCAACGCAAAGATCGGCGCACGCATCACGAACTACACTTACTATGGAAGTCCGAACAAGGCGGCAGAGGAGTACATCAACAAAGACATCCTGAATAACAAGAGCATCTATCCCGACTCGAAAACGATGAAAAAGCTCGAATACATTCGAAATATCGGTCAGGCGACGTTGATGTACAACGAGGCTTGGACCGAAATCAAGAACGCATAGCATGACGGAGTACGATGTCCGCCTCGACGGGATCAGCAAGCGATTCGATGACGTCGTCGCAGTCGACGACGTGAGCCTCGACATCGAATCCGGGAAGTTTCTCACCCTCCTCGGACCGTCGGGATGTGGAAAGACGACGTTGTTACGGTGTATCGATGGATTCGAGACCCCCACGGCGGGTGACGTGTATATTCGCGGGCAGCGCGTCAATGACATCCCGCCATTCGAACGCGACACGAGTATGGTGTTCCAATCGTACGCCTTATTCCCGCACATGACGGTGGGGGAGAACGTCGCGTTCGGACTCGAAATGCAAGGAGTACCGTCGAACGATACTCGAAAGACGGACGGTGGGGCGACATCGAATAGCAGTCTCGGCGCGTCTTTCAAGCGACTTCTCAAACGGACCGGAAGCGAAGAGATCGACGCGCGGGTTGCAGAAGCACTCGAATTGGTGGAACTTCCTAACTATCAGGGTCGGAAGATAAGCGAACTGTCCGGCGGACAGCAACAGCGTGTTGCCCTCGCTCGTGCATTGGTCACCGAACCGACGGTCCTGTTGCTCGATGAGCCACTCGGTGCGCTCGACCTGAAACTCCGGAAAAACATGCAAGTCGAGTTGAAAAACCTCCAGGAAGAGTTGGACACGACGTTCGTCTATGTGACACACGATCAGGAGGAAGCACTGACGATGAGCGATGAAATCGCGGTGATGAACGATGGCCGTCTCGAACAGTTAGGGTCTGCGACGGAGATATACGAGGAACCGAAAACGGAGTTCGTCGCGGACTTCATCGGCGAAACAAACCTCATCAGGGGTTCCTATGGAGAGACCGCCGATGGTGCAGTTGTCGAACGGAACGGCATTTCGTTCAGGGTGCCGCGAAACCCCGACGCCGAAGGTGACGTTTCGTTCGCGGTTCGGCCGGAGAAGATCCGTCTCGGTGATGATGCTCGTGGACTGGGCAACTCCTTCGAAGGGAAAGTGATCGAAGAGATCTACAAAGGTAACCTCGGAAAATTCGTCGTCGAGCTTTCGAACGGTCAGGAGTTGACCGTGGACATGCAGATAACCGACCGCAGTGAGTATCTCTCACCCCGTCAATCCGTGACGGTCGGGTGGTCGGCGGACAACGCCGTCGTGCTGACGCGGTAAAACACCCATACTGGAACGATCATCGAGGAGGAGGTTAGAATCCCAATGGAAGAATACACCGACACGCTCAAAGCAAATCACGAATCGGCAATCGAAAATGCAACCGACGGCGTAACGTTCGGCATCGTTATCGGCGGCGAGACCCATCAATCGGCTGCCGAAGAGACCTTTCGACCGACCGACCCTGCAGTAGGGGCACCGATCGCGGACGTCGCACGTGGTCGGGACGCAGATGTAGATGCCGCAGTGGCAGCCGCCACTACGGCGTATGCGGAAGGGTGGGGCGACATGACACCGCTGAAGCGTGGGGATGCTATCAGAGAATGGACGGCGGCGCTTCGTGACAATCTCGATGAGCTCGCACTCCTCGAAACGCTCGAGGTCGGAAAACCGCTTTCGGCCGCACGAGCGGACATCGAGACGGGGCTCGACTTCTTCGAGTACTATGCTTCAGCGGCCGTCGGAGAAGAAGGGTCAGTGCCACCTGTCGGGGATGACTCGTTTGCGTATGTCAATCGAGAATCCTATGGCGTGACCGGTCAAATCCTTCCATGGAACTACCCGATACTCTTGATGGGCTGGAAGGTCGGTGCAGCCCTCGCGACGGGGAATACGTCCGTGACAAAACCGGCAGAACAAGCACCGCTCGCAGTAATCCGCGCGGCCCAGCTCGCACAGGGCATTCTTCCCGACGGCGTGTTGAACGTCGTCCCTGGCTTCGGTGACGAAGCAGGTGCGTCCGTCGCAAGCCACGACGATATTCGAAAAGTATCGTTTACAGGCTCAGTACCGGTCGGTCAGGAAGTCATGCGGGCAGCTTCGGACGACGTCACACCAGTTACGCTGGAATTAGGTGGAAAAAACCCCTTCGTCGTGTTTCCCGACGCTGATGTGGAAGCAGCCGCACAGACAGCAGCTGTTGCGGGGCTTTACAACAATGGACAGTCGTGCGACTCAGGGACCCGTCTCCTCGTGCACCAAGGAATAAAAGACGAGTTTCTCGACTACTACCTCGACGCTGTCGAAGATCGGACGATCGGCGATCCCTTACAGGACGCGAATCAAGGACCACTCTGCTATTCGACACATCGGGATAAGGTAGAACAGTACGTCGAACTCGGCGAAAAAGAAGGAGCGACGATCCTCACCGGAGGCAGCCGTCCGGACGACACTGAACTCGACGATGGCTATTATTTCGAACCGACGGTTTTCGATGACGTGGACCCCGAGATGAGGATCGCACAGGAAGAAGTGTTTGGCCCGGTACAGTTCGTTCTGGAGTTCTCGACATACGAGGAAGCCATCGAGATAGCAAACGACGTGACCTATGGTCTCACCGCTGGCGTCTTCACACGGAACGCCTCACGTGCACATCGGGCGGCCGCGGACATCGCGGCAGGGAGCATCTGGGTAAATCAGTACTTCGGTACCGTCCCGGGAACTCCGTTCGGAGGCTTCAAACAATCCGGTATCGGGCGTGAGTGCGGGAAGGAGGCGCTCACGGAATACACACAGAGCAAGTCCGTCCACCTCGCGCTCGACGACCCCACGCTTTGATCGGTGTTTGGAAGGCGCAGCCGTACCATCAGGGGTTTCGAAGGGATAGAAAGTTCGTCCCGAAATAATCGGTTCGACAATTCGATTCATCTGCCGAAGTTTTTCCGAGTTTGTCCCCCAGTCCCGGAAAGATTTTTGGGTTGGGTAGCCATTTGATAGAGTGACTCACGCATGAGACAGTTATACATCGATGGAGATTGGACCGACTCCGAGTCCGACGAGGGCATCGACGTCGACTCACCAGTCACAGGAGAGGTCATCGATACCGTTCCTGCTGCATCCGCACGGGACGTACGAACGGCAGTCGAGGCCGCCCGCCGGGCACAACGCGAACTCGAGGAGATGACCGCGTTCGAACGTGCGGCAGTGCTCGACGAGGTGACCGATTACTTCGAGGAACACGAAGACGAGATCGCCGAACTCATCACGCGCGAGGAGGGGAAACCACTCCACGAATCATACGAGGAGACCGAATACGTCATCGAATCGAGCGACGACTACGGTCACGATGCGATCCGGTTGTTCGGCGACGTCGTTCCATCGGAGTTCAGAGGGCGGTTTGCATATACCCAGCGCGAGCCATACGGTCCGTGTGCGGTCATCAGCCCCTGGAACTTTCCCCTCGAAGTCCCCGGTGGAAGCATATATTCGGCCATCGCCACCGCGAATCCGGTCGTGTTCAAACCTGCCGAGGAGACGCCACTCACGGCGTACCATATCGCGGAAGCGTTCGACCAGTCGAGCCTTCCCGACGGTGCATTCAATCTCATCACGGGAGCAGGCGAAACCGGTGCGGAGTTGGTCGGCCATCAAGACATTCGACTGATCGCGTTTACCGGTAGTACCGAAGTCGGACGACAGATCGCCAAAACGGCCGCTGAGCGAAATGCACAGTGTCTGTTGGAGATGGGTGGAAAGGACCCGATCATCGTTCTCGACGACGCTGACGTGGATCATGCCGCCGAAAGCATCGTGATGGGGAGTAACTGGAATGCGGGGCAGGTTTGTTGCGGGACCGAGCGTGTCATCACGACCGATGGCGTCCACGATGCATTGGTCGAAGCCGTAGTAGAGAAGACCGAGGCCCTTACCCTGGGCGACCCCTTCGAGGAAGGAACTGATGTGGGACCGATGGTGAGCAAACGGATCCAGCAGAAGGTCATAGATCACGTCGATGATGCGGTAAATCAAGGAGCCCAGCTCCTGGCCGGTGGGGATACCGACGGTCTGTTTTACACCCCTGCGGTGTTGGATAGCGTAAACGAACAGATGGATATCGCTACAGAGGAGACGTTCGGACCGGTTTCACCGGTAATCCGCGTCGATGACTACGAAGAAGCGATCGAAGTCGCTAACCGTTCACCGTACGGTCTTCAAGCCGCGATCTTCACTGATTCCCTCGAACGTGCTCACGATGCTGCGAATCGGTTGAAAGCAGGCGGCGTGTTCATCAATGAAACCAACAACTACTGGGAACGGCTGCTTCCGTTCGGCGGATACGGAAGTAGCGGTTCTGGTGGTCGGTATGGAAGTAAATGGCACTTGGAAGCGATGACGCAAACGAAAGCAGTCATGATAAATTATAAGGATTACTGACATGAAAATCGTAACACTCGGTGGTTGTGGGGCGATGGGTCGTGCGACATCCCGTGAACTTGCAGGGAACGATGACGTCGAATTAACCATCGCAGACGCGGATATCGACACTGCGGAGAGGCTCGCTACGGACCTTCCGGGAACAGTCGAGACCGTGCAGGTCGATGTGACTGATCACGACCACCTCGTCGATGTCTTGACCGATTCGGATGTCGTCGCGAACGCGCTCCCGTATGCATTTAACATCGATGTGATGGAGGCGTGTCTCGAAGCGGAGGCGCACTACCTCGATCTCGGTGGACTCTATCATAAGACACAGGAACAACTCGAACTCGACGATGCGTTCGACGATGCGGAGCTCACTGCAGTTCTCGGGATCGGAGCGAGTCCGGGATTGACGAACGTCGCAACCGCAATGGGTGCGAGTCGTCTCGACCGTGTGGACGCGATTCACATTCGAACCGGCGCAAAGGGGGGCGGCGACGGATTCGCGTATTCAGCGAAGACGATTTTAGACGAGCTTACGATGAACCCAGTCGTCTTCGAGGACGGTGAGTTCAAGGAACTCGATCCCCTCTCCGGTCGGGAGACGTACACGATGCCGGACCCTGTCGGGGAGGTAGAAGGGTTTCACAGTATCCACTCGGAGCTAGCAACGATGCCATACACGTTCGACGGGGTCGACACCGTCGATTTCCGCGTCGCGTTCTCGCCCGACTTAGTGAACATCTGTGACGTACTCATCGGGCTGAATCTCACGAGCGAGGAGGAAATCGAATTCAAGGACACTACGTTCACACCCCGTGAATTCCTCGACTGGCACCTCGACCAACAACCGAAACCTGGCGCAGTCGAAGAGTGGAAGTCGTTCCGAGTGGACGTCACTGGCGAGAAAGACGGCGAGGATACTCATTATCAGTATTCCGTCGTCGTAGAATCACGGCTCGACGGTTGGGGACTGAAAGCCACCGCCGTCTGGACGGGCGTACCGATGGGTATTGCGGCGGAACTAGTCGGCCGTGGAGAAGCGCTCGAAACGGGAGCAAAGCCACCCGAGCAAGCTCTGGACCCCAAACAGTTCATCGAGGAGCTGCGACAACGTGATATCGTCATTGACGAGAAGAGAGTGGCGTAATCCGGTATCCGCTTACATTCACCCTATTCGTCGATCTATCGGCGTATCGGTACGGACGCCATCGTGAAACCGTTCCGACACAGATCGTCGATAGGTGGGATATTTCGCTACTCCACAACCAATCGTATTCTACCGAAGCAAAGTTGGTCCACCACAAGCACGCCCCGAAAACCGTTCACGCGGTCGCAACGGAGCAAACCGTTCGACCTGCCGTCTCGTCGAGATGTCGAAATTCGAGTTCGAGATACAAGCGTATCCGTGAACGATTAGTTACGCTCAGCTCGGACAGATTACCCAGCCCCACGTAACGAACGTGAGGCGCTGGCGATACTCGATGAATAGGCTGACCGAACGGTTTCTCCGAACGTTCACTCGCGGTCAGCCTCATCGGTCTCGTAATACTGCCGTGCGAAAATTGACCAAAAAATGGCAAGAGTGCTTAGCCGAGCACTCGGATAGGACGATGTATCGTCGCGATCAATCGTTAACGGGGTGTTTCAGTTGTACTTCACGTTGTTCCAGGTCTTCCTCCGGCACGAGTTGGACGTTCGTGTTTACGTCTCGGATACTGTTTTCCCGAGCCGCGATTCGTTCTGCTCGCTGTCGTTGCAACCCGTGCAGGACGATGTCCATTCCTTCGGCTTTCGTGGTGACAGCGACCGCATAGCGTTTATCGTCCGAACACGGACTTGCTTCACCGTCCGGGGAATGGCGCTGTATGGACATGGTCTGGTTTGGTGATACCCGCGGTAGTCTATCGTACGATACACGTAGCGATAATCGAGCGATTTTAAAAAAGGTTGAGGCCTACTGTCTGCTATTTATAATAAATAGATTTGTCAAGGAAAGAAAGGAGTGGGGAACTGACACAAGATAGGTCGGACATCTCCACACTCTATATTCGTGGCAATCCGGCGGGAATGGTTACGTTTCGATAAGTTCGATGAGGTTTCCATCGGGATCCCGGAGGAACAAGATCCGTGATCCGCTTTCCGTCGTCTGTGGTTTACTTAGCGATTCCACGTTCCTCGGAAGCGTCTCGAAAAACGTGTCGATGTCATCGACTTCCAGACCAAGATGTTTTGCTCCGGGCTCATTGATCGCACTTTCTCCCCGCTTTTCTCCTGTTGGCTCGTATTCGATCAGTTCGACTCGCGCAGTCCCGGCGCTCAAATGCGCAAATCGTCCAGTTGCACCGTCAACGGCAACCGCTGTCGAGAACGACGTTCCGGAAACGGTAAACCGGTCAAGAACACTCAGGTTGAGGACATCACGATAAAATTCCACAGCGCGGTCAAGGTCCGTCACAGTCACACCAAAGTGATGCGCATTTAATTCACCCATGTGACGATGTCAGGTAGATCACGGGTAAAACGGCTTCGGCTAGCACTTGGAGAACGCTAATCCAGATATCGAACGACATCTCGGAGACCATAGCAATAGGGGTCCGAACAGTCGCACAGTCGAGAAACATCATTCCAGCGTCCAACAGGAAAGGCTCGACGGGGTGCTCTCGGAGGTCACACGCCTGCAGAGTGTGAAGTGACCAACGTTATGGAGGCATATGTCGGCTACCGGTTCGTCGGTTCCGTCATGGAGATCGCGTACTGGTGGTTTGCAGGTTCCCGTAGCTCTGTTGGAGACTTCGGCATCGGGAGAACGGTCACGACTTCGCACACCGATGAACATATTTAATCACCCTGTGATGAGTCCACTTGCATGACTGACGCGGTGATCTCCGGTATCGACCATATTCTCATCCGTGTTGAACACCTAGAACCGCTTTTCTCAACACTCACCGAGGTCTTCGGATTACCGTCGCCGTGGCCACTTTCGACTCATTCAGCGTTCACCAGTGTTGGCGTCTCGCTCGGAAACGTCGATCTCGAACTCGTTCGATTCGGTAAGTCTATTGAACGACGACCAAACACCCGTCTCTACGGCATCGCATTCGAACCGAACGCACCAACACTCATGGAGAGCCAGCGTGTGCTACAGCGACGTGGTATCCCTCATAGTTCAGTAGTCCCATACATTCGCCGAAACGAAAACGGCAATCCCGAACACCTCTGGGACAGTCTCTATGTCGGCGGGCTTCTCGGTGGAAATCTATGGCAGAAAATATTTTTTGCGTCAACGAAATTTCTCCCAAACCGATTTCTCGCGCGGACAAGCGATAGCGATGTCAGTGCCGTTCTTGATCGAGTGTTTCCCCATGGAATGACGTTTTTAGTGGATTACGACCCTGCGTTCGCTGAGAACTTCGAGCGCGAGGAGGCACGACGTAAATTCGATACTCGTAACGGCGGCCCACTGGGAGTAGTCGGCCTTCGTGAGATCGTGATTGGTACAAAGCATACTGATGCGGCTCGAGACCGGTGGAGTGATCTCCTTTGGCCCGTTGCTGAATCAACCCCAAACCGATGGCGCTTCGACGATGGACTGGGTATTCGGCTCGTCTCGCAGTCGAACGACGGATTCGTCGGCCTCGTGGTCGAAGTCGAATCTCTCGATCAGGCGAAAGCATTGTTAGCGACTCATGATATGGTCGGAAACGTAAGCGAGTCGTCAGTCACCATCGCCCCCTCGACCCTTGCCGGGGTTGATATCCGTCTAGTTGAATCCGCCAATTAACCGTACTGGACGTAACCCACGTGAGAATGAGTTATACGCCGAATGAACCCTGTAGATCCCGTCCGATTTCAGCAATGGCGTCTCGTGCTTGACGTAATTCGGGATCATCAAGCATACCGATGAACCCGTGAATCAAATCGTCGTAGTGACGGTGGATAACCTCGATATCAGATTCTTCGAGACGTTCAGCGTAGGTAATCCCTTGATCTCGTAATACATCGAAGCCACAGGTGATTACCGTTGTGGGGGGAAGATTATGGAGACTTCGCGCTCGCAGCGGCGATGCGTACGGGTTGTTACCATCTAAGTCATTCTCAAGATAGTGGTTCCAAACCCATTTCAGATCCGCTTGTGTGATTACGACTTGTTCAGGATCCAAGTCGAACGACGGGGAGTGGAACGCGTGATCAACGATAGGTGTGACTAGCACCTGGTGAGCTAGTATCGGGCCGTCACGATCACGGGCGAGTTGTGCAACTGCGGCTGCTAGATTACCACCTGCACTCTCTCCATAGATCGCAATGCGGGCGGAATCACCGTGGGCGACCCGTGGATTATTTGCGATCCATTTCGTCGCAGCATAGCAGTCTTCGACAGGTGCAGGGAACGGGTGTTCAGGTGGCTGACGATAACCGATTGAAACGACCGCACATTCGGCCGCATTCACGAGCGCTCGACAGATACTGTCGTCAGTATCGATGCTTCCCATAACCCAGCCACCGCCATGGAAGTACACAAGGATGGGAAACGGGGCGGAGCCTTCTGGCGTATAAATCCTGATTGGAACACCATCGGCGGGCCCTTCGATTGTGAAATCGCACACTGTCCCAACAGGCTCGGGGTCCTCGGATGAGGTCCAGAGCTCTGCAAGAAGGTGGCGTGCCCCGTCGATAGAGAGCGAACTGAATCGCGGAACGCCTTGTGTTTTCCGTGCGTCGAGGATCGCTTGCATGTCCGGATGGGGTGCTGCTGCGGCCATCTCAGATCATTCTAGTAGAGGAGGTCAGTGTCTATAATGGTAGCCCATACACAAAATGGAACCATATTCTCGTCCAACCGTGAACATCATCAACGCACGCTGCACGTCGGAACCGTATTTGTAGTCCTTTGCATTCGTTTCGGTTAGTCTATTTTCGTCTACCACTGCCGAATCGTATGTATATGTATCTAGTATGCAGATACAGTATTCAGATTTCACACCATCGGCCAATCTGTTACCACCTTCCGACGTCTATACTCCCATGGAAAGGGAAATGTCGAGACACCTCACGGATCTGTGGGTGTCAACCGTACCCGACGATCTAACAGAGTCACGAGCTGGAAAGGACCACAACCGAGATCTACCGCTCTTTTCGATACTTCCGAAGCGAAAGCGGCGCGAGGACGGCATCCTGTAGCATATAATTCCATCATCCTCTTTGCGATGGCATCCGTTGATATAAGATGATGAAGACCGCCCTGCTAACCGACACGCATACGGTGAAGATCAACGACACGGAGCGACCGGAACCTGCCCCACACGAACTTCTCGTCGAGATCAACGCCTGTGGCGTCTGTACAACGGATTTGCACATGTACAGCGGATCGCTCACGATCGACTACCCACTGGTACCGGGTCACGAAAGTGCCGGCGAGGTCGCCGCAGTCGGCGACAATGTCGATGACTTTCGAGTGGGAGATCGGGTGGCGATCAACCCTTCAGTCCCCTGCAACGAGTGCCGGGCGTGCAAATCCGGTCGGGAAAACCTTTGTCACGACCTCACCTCCATCGGTGGCGCCGCCAAGAATATCATTGACGGGGCGTTTGCGGAGTACGCGACCGTACCCATCGGAAACGTCGAGCGTATCGGCGATCTCGATTACCGGACCGCTTCGTTCGCTGAACCGCTCGGATGCGTCATCAACGGTATCGATCAAGTCGACCTGACGAGCGGAGAAACTGTCGTCGTTGTCGGTGGCGGTTTCATCGGCCAGTTACTCGTCCAGGCGTTGCGGACGAGTGGCGCAGGAACCATCGTTCTCTCCGAACCAGTTGCTGAGCGACGGGAAATTGGCCTCGAAGTCGGGGCCGATCACGTGGTGGATCCGAGCGACGAGGATCCAACGGCCGTCATTCCGGACCTCGTTGGTACCGTCGACGTTGCCATCGAAGCCGTCGGATTCCCCGAGACCATCACACAGGCGCTTGACCTCACGGGGCCGGGTGGTCGAACGCTCGTCTTCGGTGTTCCCCCTGAAGATTCGATGGTCGAACTCTCGCCCTTCGATCTGTTCTTCGAAGAGCGCGAGGTCGTCGGAAGCTACTCGCTCACGCCGAACACGTTCTCACGGGCGGTGGCGCTGCTCGAAAGCGGCCGAATCGATGTCGATACACTCGTCACCGACGAGTTTGCCCTCGAGGGGCTTGAAACGGCATTCGAGCAAATGGAGGCTGGGAAGGGACTGAAGAAGTTGGTCTACCCTAACCGGTAATCCAGCGGAGAACAACAAACCGTTCACGATTATCGAGAGGGACACAACCCGCTTCGAACGATAGTATAGACGCGTCGTTATCCGTGGTCTTCAGAAGAGAGAGCGAACTCCGAATATGTATCGGATTAATTATCCAGAAACCCGAGTTCTGAAAGTCGAGATTTGGCGTGTGAAACTCCGGTTTGTGCCTCGGTTTCCGTCTTCGCACCAGTGATGACGAGTTTTCCGCTGTTGAGAATCAGAATGACGAGGGGTAGTTCATCGAGACGATAGATGAGTCCTGGAAATTGTTCTGGCTCATATTCGATATCCTCGATTCCTAACCCAATGGCAAGTGCGTTGAGATTGAGTGACGTTTCGAGATCCGCACTCGAAACCATATTTTCGATCGAAATCGATGGCTCTTCTGGTACTGAAATTCCAAGGTTTCGAAGCTGTGTGAATAACTCTTCATATCCCTTTTCTATATCATGGATACTATTAGCACCGGTACAGGTTATCGTTCCGGTACGGTACAACAACATCGTAGCCGAGGTAATCGGTAGTCGGCAAATCACACCGGGGAACTGCTCGGCATCGTATGTCCCACTCGGTAGGTCGTCGCCGAGCCGTGCAACGTCGAGTTCCTGCTCAATTGCAGACGTGGCCACGATATTCTCGATTGTGATTTGATTCGATGGAGGGTGCGTTGTCATTGGGTTGCTATCACACTCCACGATAATGATTCAATCGGCACTCAAGTGACATTGAATCCGATTTTCACCAGTTTATATGAAAGTCGCGGATAAATACCATATTCCTACTAGTTTAAATACATAAATGCGGGTAAGGAATATAATCTATATTAATACATTGGAATAAAGCCTAATAATCGATCTCGTCATGGCAATTTATAGCAATGGGACAGAACGGATACCAACTAGTCGATTACACTTCCTTGCCGAAAGCGGAGAGACTGACGAGCAAAGAAGAATCTCAATGCAAAGCGGAAATCAACGCATTTCAAGACTTTCTCGACAAGTTCGACGAAATTTCACCACGACCGTACCAAACTGACGGCGGATCAGTGCAAAAGGCAGTACTAATGGCCTATCGAGATACCATTCTTGCAGTTGACCATTGGGCAGACGAATACGGTGAAGAGAACGTCCACGAGAGTATCAAAAACGAGTTTGGACCGGAGATAGCAACAGGGCTAGCAGGTGGGTCAGCAACGTGGTCACATCTCCTATGGGATCAACTCCGAACTGAAAGTGAAGCGGCTATCAAAACTCGACGGCGATCACTCGGAGTGTTATCGGAAGAGCGACAGCAACTACAGGAACTGCGCAGGTCACTCAGCGAAATCGGAGATGAGTTGGCCGCAGTGGAGCGATGCGAGTACCCGTTTGCAGAGCGGAGTGACCGGTTGACCACTATACAGCAGCAACTGGATGAACTAACGCAAGAGCGGCAAACGCACTTACATCAACGAAAGAAAACACATGACAAACTATTCTCGTCGTACATTTATGGATGTCTCGAGACGGATTTCCCTGGGCTAGCAGCCCTGGCGACGGCTCGACAGATACTCGACCGTATCAAGCTTCGTCATTGGGCGGGATTGGTTAGAACGCGTGACAGTGGAACCCCGAATAAGTATGAGGTGGATTTCGAAGAGATATAGCGGTTTACTACACGGGAGATTTGCGATCGGGCTAGTTTTGAGACAGGCGGGACATCAGCATAGCATGGGCGAGAACGACTGCAACCACCGCAAAAGCGGAGGTGGTGTGCGAGAAGTCGGCGTCAGTGGTTCTCGTCTGCGAATGATTCTTCCGTCTTAAATCAGCTTTGTCGGTGCAAAATCCCCCTATTGATGGCGTCATTTGGATAGGTACCTTAGTCAAAACGACGATCGATTTCGAACGTGGTATTACCCGATGGTAGTATCAAGTTATATTGGGATGGAACCCACACGTTCAGCTATGAGCTTCAGTAGCGATCTCGAACCAGTGGCTGAACCTATCTGGGATGCCATCGTAGCGCATCCGATAGTCGAGGAGTTAGGGTCCGGTACCCTTGACGAAGAGCTATTCAGGTATTGGGTCAGACAAGACTATATCTATTTGATTGACTATGCACGAGTCTTCGCGCACGGTGCGACGATGGCGCCCGACCTCGAGCGCATGGGGACCTTTGCTGAGCTTCTCGATTCAACGATCAACACGGAGATGGCCTTGCACCGCGAGTACGCGGCCGAGTTCGGCATCACTGAAAGCGATTTGGAGGCTACTGAACCATCACCCACTACGAGGGCGTACACCGACTTCCTTGTGCGCATCGCGACGACGGGGACGTTCGGCGATCTCGTGGCTGCACTTCTCCCCTGTATGTGGGGCTTCAACGAGACAGGAAAGCGGCTCGCGGAGGGAGGATTGCCGGACGATGACCGGTACGCTGGATGGATTGAGATGTACGCAGGCGAAGAGTTCACGGAACTCACGACATGGTGTAAGGAGTTGATGGACGAGGTAGCTGAGGGCAAAAACGAGGACGAGCGCGACCGCTTTCGGTACCTGTTTCGAACATCGGGACGCTACGAGTACCGTTTCTGGGACGCTGCATGGCGACAGGAGGAATGGTCGGTATGACTCGGTATGATACCGACGTCGTGGGCGATTCCGAGACCTTCGAAGAGTATGCCGAGGGAGGTGAGAAACACCGATTCACAGACTGGCTTCGTGAACGTTCGGAACCGGAATGGTCGAATGCAACGGCCCATCGTTTTACGCACGAACTTGGAACCGGAGATCTCGACGATGAAGTCTTTCGACGGTATCTCGTGCAGGATTACGCGTTCGTCGAGACACTCGTCGGGGTCTTTGGATACGCTGTCGGGAACGCACCGACCATGGAATCGAAATCACGACTCGTCGACTTTCTCGGGACACTCACCGCCGAGGAGAACGATTACTTCGAACGCTCTTTCGAGGCATTGGACGTCACGAAAGCTGAATACACCGACCCTGATTTGACACCGACAACACAGGCCTTCGAAGACCTTCTACTGCGGGCCGCGAGAGAAAACGGCTACGCCGAGACACTCGCGGTTCTTCTCCCCGCCGAGTGGACCTATTTGGAATGGGCTACTACGGTCGAGTATGATTCACAGTCACGGTTCTATCTCGCCGAGTGGATCGACCTCCACGTGAACGAGGAGTTCAGGGCCTTCGTCATGTGGCTCCGAAATGAACTCGATCGGGAAGGGAAAGCAGCATCACTCCGCCGTCAGCGACGCATAGAGCGGCTATTCAGGCGAACGATGGCACTCGAAGTTTCCTTCTTCGAAACGGCATACGAACCACGTGAACACGACTGAGACTCCGACCGATGTGTCCGTCGCCGACAATGGGGTCACAAGAGCCGTTACGGGAGTTGAAACGGGCTATAAAACGTACCGTACTACGTTGTTCGTAGCACGATCCGTATTGATGAACGAACGAGTAGCAACGGTGACGCGAATCGTGAATGAGATTCCATCACCAGCTCGTAGAACACCGAGTGATTGCCCCCGGAACGTTATTGTTAGGGATTTCTCATTCCCGGCATTAATACCGGGCAGAGAGAGTAGGTTTTGTTGTGTTTGACCACGAGTAAGATCGTCAATATCATAGTTTCCGTTTCCATTTTCGTCTTTAATAACAGATCCGAGAAGCGAGGTCCCACCATACGTGCACTGAATAATTCGTACTGACCGCGCTGTAGCTTGACTGTTCCCGGACAAACCAAATAAGCCATCACTTTCCGAATAAGAGATCGTAAGGCCAACGTGTTCGGCCGAAAGTGAGGACCGGGTATTTCGTATTTGTAGTGTATTTTGGACCGGGGGTGCGAGTAACAACGAATGCTCAAGATCACGCCAGGTAGCAGACACCGCATCCTGATTGTTCTCATTCGTAGTGCTTCCTTGCGTAGCGGGCCCAATTTCACTAAGTGACCCATCAAGCGTCCCAGCAGATATCGAGTTACTGGTTGATTTAGTTGTGCTGGTAAAGAGAGCTTGAACGAGGGGAATGGTAGAAGAACAGACTAGAAGGCAACAACAAAAGAGTACTGCAACCTCCCTTCGTTTCATACCTATAAGTTAGGAATGCGTCATTATAAATCCACGTAATGTGCCAAAATGATTGGAATTGCCGAAGTAGGAACCACCTCGATTTGTACGTTTATCGAACATCTATACTAAGTTTGCATTCTCCTTTCAATCGGTGCGAAGTGGTGAGAAATCAATTCGTTCGTACCACCGGTTCTATTCAGTAAGGTGGCTGATCATTTCTATCGTATTCAGGTTAGTGAGGACATTGTACCCGTGTATTTCGTTGGAATATTCGGACGTGATTGTTCACCTGATATCGAACGGTACGGAGGTAGTTCGAAATGGACTCTCGAGACGAATCACGGCTCCCGTCGAAAAATACGTGGTCTTCATGAATCAGTTGTTTTAATACCATCACCACACCGCAGATACGATACCCGGAAACATGATTCCTTGTGGCACGATACTCACGAACCATTCCCCGAATGAGTCCCCGGATCTGGCGCCATCACTCCTGATCCGTACCAATTGCTGCCACATCCCCTCTCCTCCGTAGACGTCCCCTACGATCCGAACAGTGACACGAGAACGCGGACGGAGACGAAAGGCAGTAAACCCTGTTAGTTTTCGTACGTTCGATTTATTCCATGCCTGCGAAGCAGATGGTGTACGATGTTGAGTGTCCAATTGCGTCGTGTTTCGAGATCGGTCCCATAGCGCGTTGTTTCGACGATAAATCCGGGTTGGTTGAGGTCAGCATCGACCTTATGGATGAGTAACGGTCGGTCACCATCGATGGTGTTGCCGCGTCTGAAGCGATAGTAGTCTTCGAGTGAACCGTCGAAATGATAGCGGTTCATGTACCGGGTCGTCATCACTGCGTCTTCTCCAGCACCCGACGCCGTCGTCGGATAGATCGCCTGCCCAACTCCCTCAGGACCGACGTCCTCGTTGTAAATTCCCTTCGAGCTGTGGAGATCGAGCACGACATCTGGGTCGTATGATGTGATAACGTCCCAGATTGCACGCGCAAGTGGTGTCGTCGGCTCTTCACCGGGAGGGAATTTGCGGTTGAGATTTCCGTTATCGTTCGAGTATGTATCTCGTCGAATCGCGACGGGGTTTGCTCGTGGAATCGTGATAAGAGTTCCCTGGTCAATCGACCATGTTTTTACGTCCTCTGCGGCTTGGTAGCCCGCTTCTTCGATCCCATGAAACCCCCCAACAACGACCGCTGTGGGTCCTTCGTTCTGCATATCCGTGAGATACACATCAGTTTCATCAGGTGTACCCTCACGGATAGTGTGAGTGTCCCGTATCGCCGCCTGGCTAGTGCCTTGTGTAGCCAGTGCGGCCGGTGTTGCAACAGCTGCTAAGCCAGCGTGACGTAGAAATGAACGACGTTTTTGAGTTGTCTTTTCGCTACCGCCTTCGTGTTTTTCTGCCATTGCAACCTTTGTCAAACATAGAATAAGTTAGTTATACGGTCGCTGCAATTACTAAAGGAAACATTACTGAACGATGGGACCGATACCGAACCAAGGCAACGGTAGCATCGCTTTCCGCCCGTCTGATTCGGGAACTCATTGGCGAACGCTAACGTGGTTCCCGTTATGAACGGGTGTTACAGCCCATTGTAGGAGAGGTCATACCAAACGGTCGAACAGAATTGCTCCAACCCACGTGAGTCGGAGGCGTACCACGGAGGGTGAGAGGTGATTTCATCGACCCAGACCCGGAGAAATACGACGATGGAGCGAAAACGTCTGTAACCGAATCAGACGGACCACGACAGGTACGTGAGTATTCGTACCAGTGCTGTACGTGGCAGATATATCGTAAATCGTTCTTTCTCGGGGGTGCGAAGATATAAAAGTGGAATTCTCCGACGTACGGTCTGTAGAGACCCCACTCCTTCTTGACACCGCCGTGTCCCCAAAACACGCCGTAAAACAGGAGACATCCCTCTCAAGGAGCAACCGGCGTTAGCCGTGATAGGCGGGGCGAGACGGTTTACAGACTACCGTGATTCTGAAATTCGCTTTCGTTACACTGTGTACAGTGAGTTGGTTTCGAGATAAACGTCGTACCGCATTCTTCACACTCGAAAATGTCTCCGGTCGTTCGCATTTCTCGTTCCGTCTGTTGAGTAGGGCTGTCTTGACTGAAGGCATCTCGCAACTGGTGTAGGAACCCCATTGGTGAAGGAAAATTCAATGACCTTGTACAAAGACTTTGCTCTCTATATGAAAATATATCTCGTTTCTCTGTTGAGAGCGATAGAGGGAGAATAGTACTCATTAGTCCTCCAAGTGAGGTCGTCTTCCACTTCCGACGTCAATCCAATCGATCGGGTTCGATCTTCGTTGATGCTGATTGGCTAGTTTCAGATTATTCACACCATCTATCATATAATGACTGATTTCTGTCCTAAAGTACGTCACAGAGAGATCATAACGTAGTTCAATCCGCGTTCCGTTTGACCAACTCCGTAAAATACTATCCGGGACGAGTTCCGTTATATAAAGCTACTAGTCTCGCTCTCGGGAAGCGCTCTACCAGCCACCATACTTACTGGAAATGTAGATTCACGGTATAGCGAAGGAACGAGGAGCTATGTTATTTCATGTTCACCTCCGTCATCAGTTGGAGGGCGAAACGGTGAATGGTCAAACTGTTCAAATCCGAGGATGGCAATCCGATATCGTTACTCGGTCCAGTTGTGAAGTGCGTCCACGAATATGTCATGGACATCTTCTTCGGTTACCGGCCGCGGATTACACCGTAGAAGCCGTTCTTGGGTTTGGACGGTCTGTTCGGCCAACCAGTCCACGTCGTCTTCCGTTATTCCTGCTAGTTCGGTGAGACCACTCGGAAGGACGTTAAGATCTCGCTGGAGCTGGATATACTGTGCCTTCAGTGCTTCAGCCGCTTCGTGATCGGTTTTCCCGGTCGTCTCTACGCCGAACAATTCCGCGAGGCGTGCGAACCGCTCGGGATCACTCGCCGAGTTGTAATCGATGCTGCTCGCTGGTGTGAGAACGGCGATAGTCTCCCCGTGGAAACTGTGATAGCGGTTTCCAACCGGGTAGGCCATCGCGTGGCAGAGCGACGCACCAGCCGTGAGCCCAGCAATGGCACCAAATAACGCCCCTTGGAGCATGTTCGAACGAGCTTCGAGGTCGTCGCCGTTGTGAACAGCCGTGCGAACGTTGCTCGACAGCAGGTCGATGGCCTTCTCCGAAAACATCTCGGTAAGCGGTGTCCGGCCAGCATAGACCGGGCGCATTTCGGGGTCGGCTGGCCGCAAGAGGGAATCATACTCGTGAGTGGTAAACCCCTCGATCGCGTGCCCGAGTGCATCCATCGCAGTGTTCGCCGTCAACTCCGGTGGAAGCGTCGTCGTCAACGTCGGGTCGAGGATGGCCGCGTCAGCCCGGATATGATTGCTCGAAATGCCTTCCTTGATGTTCTTTTCTTCGACGGAAAGGATAGCCACCGGCGATATTTCGGCCCCTGTTCCTGCGGTCGTCGGCATGAGGACAAGCGGCGGGCCTGACTCGGTGATGGATTTTCCTTGCCCAGTCGGTTCAGCGACATAGTCGAGCGGACTCCCCCCGTTGGCAACGATGGTTCGTGTGGCCTTCGCGGTGTCCATACAACTGCCACCGCCGAGTCCGACGTAATAGTCGTACCCGGAGTCTCCCGTTCGGGACCGAACGAACGAAACACAATCCTCGATCGCCTCGATCGAGGGTTCACGCTCCGACTCATCGTAGATATCGACGTTTAGACCCGCGTCGATCAAGTGAGACGAAACACGCTCGACGTGTCCGGCATCGACGAGTCCTTCGTCCGTAATGATGAGACCGCTGGCGTTTTCATCGACACCCAGATCGCGGAGTTGAAACGCGAGTTCTTCGGTCGCATCCAGTCCGAACCGTATCTGTGGCATCTGAATGTGCCACACGGTCTCCGGGGAGAGTTCGTGGGACGGTGCGGATACTGAACGTTCGTATCCCATCTACCCCCACCCCGATTGAATCGCTTCGTACTGGTCAGGATCGTGGCCGTAGACGATTTCCGCGTCGTGTTCACGCTCGATTTCTTTCAGCGTCTGAAGGCTTCGGAACCAGTGGCGGTGGCTCCACAACAACCCTGCCCCCAACGGTGTTTCGTCTTCATAGTTCTCCGTTTGGTAAATCTCGTCGCCCGCGAACGCGACGGTGCCCTCGTCGTCGAGGTGAACGACTGTTCCGGTCAACCCCGGCGTATGCCCCGGCAGACGGACGAAGTCCACGTCCTCGAAATGTGTCTCTCGATCCCCATGAAGGAGTTGCCAGTTCAGGTCGTGATCGAAATCCTCGAGGATGTACGCCGCACTTCCCTCGTCGGTTTTTGCCGAGTAGTAGGCGAACTTCATCTCTTCTTCGTGGACGAACACGGGTGTATCGGTCCCGTCGAAGTGGTGGAGGCCACCCGCATGGTCGAGATGAAGGTGACTCTGGAACACGTAGTCGATATCATCAAGACTCCATCCTGCATCTTCGAGGTCACCCGCGAGAGTATGCTCGGAAGCATCGTGTGGATAGAACGCCTCCTTCAATCCTTCGGGCCAATGGCCGTCGAGTGCGTCCTCATGGTTTCCGGTGTCCCAGAGAATAGTCCCCTCTGGATGGTCGATAACGAGGTTGAACACTGGAATTGCGGCATACTCAGTGTCTGGATTCGGATTCGAATGCGATCCGAGTGTGTTTCCCTCGATCAAGTAGTTCAGGTCACATTGCAGTTCGCCACGATCGATTACGTCGATGGTCGCATTGACCATAGTTAGGTAGCACCATGATTACTAATCATACTTTTGCCCGTATCGTCTCCGTTTGCAATATACAATCGGCAGGAGTGCAATAGAAAATGTGCTCGGGAAATTCAATCTTCGTCGCTTTCTTCTATCACGTCGATCGGGATCGCTATGTCACCCCCAACGCTGAGAGAACCGTCGTCTGCGACGGCGGAAATCCACGTCATCACCTCTTCCGGCTCCGTCTGGTGGAGAAGTTCTCGCACAGCTATCGCGCTTAGTCGTCCCGCGACCGTACTCCCAGCAAAGCGAACCACCATGTGATCGTCGCCGAAGCGATCGAGGAGTTGCTTTCCGAGGCCCCGTCCGAGCGTTCGGCCAAACGTTTCGGCGAGCTGTTCGTAATCCACGGCGGCGTCGTACCCTGCGCCATCGTACAACGCTTGGACGTCCACGCTATCGAGAACGTTCTTCGCGATTTCTGTCGTGAAGAGCAGGTCGAGACCTCGCTCGATCTGCTCGATTCGTTCACTTCGGTCTATCGAGTCGTCCATTGGTTCTGTTTTCACTAGTGGGAAACGAATGGTTGATATCTCTTGCTTGCCCTCGCAAGGGTACTAAACCGGGTTCCTCTCGCGGTCCGATTCACGATCGACCCGAACCGCTTCCCACCGACTCCCGTTCAGTCGTGAGCCAACTCAGATCCACAACTGATGGATGCTTACAGAATCGATCACAAGAACATTCACCGGTATCGTCGTCCGTTCTGATCGCACGAATCACAAATATCGGTGCGAATTATTTCGGTCTATGTATAGGACCGGAGTTGACGCTCTTCGAACCACTCTATCGTCATTTCAAGTCCGTGCTCGAAGGGAACCTCGACCTTCCACCCGGTTTCTTTCTGCAGTTTCTGATTGTCACAGATGAGGCGACGACTTCCTACTGTGTCCTTCCGAAGATCTTCGACCGGGACGTTACCGAATCGTTGGGAGATCTGATTAGCCAGCGTTCCGGCCGAAACCTCGTCGCCGCTCCCGACGTTCACGACGTCACCGAGGAGCCCGTCACAGGTCGAAGCTTCTAACAGTGCCGCAACACCGTTTGTGACGTACATAAAGTCCCTCGAAGACTTACCGTTCCAGATTTCTATTTTTCCTTCGTCGAGGGCTTGTGCGATCAGAGTCGGAATCAGATATCCCCTTTCCTGTTTCGGTCCGAAGAGGTTGAAGTTTCGAACGATAGTGACCGGAAGACGATAGTTTTCGTAGTAGTTTCGACAGAGGTCTTCCCCTATCTTCTTCGTGACAGCATATGGATCATAACCATGTCGTGGATGTGACTCGTTGATCGGAACGTACTCGGGGTCCCCATACACCGAGGCTGTCGAAGTGAATACGATCCGGTCACAACCGTTCCGCCGGCACGTTTCGAGTATATTTTTCGTTCCAGTGACATTGACGTCGAAGGCGAGGTCGAAATTATCCTTACACGTTCTCGGGTTCGCAACCGCCGCTAAATGAAAGACGATATCCGCATTGCCGAGGTCGGCGATACTCTCCCGATCCCGAACGTCACAGTCAACGATCTCGATATCCCTCCGAATCAGATCGAGGTTATCGAACATTCCAGTGGTAGAGTTATCGAACACGAGTACGTTCGCACCCCGTTCGATCAGCGCCTCGCAGAGATGGCTTCCGAGAAAACCTGCACCCCCCGTTACTGCGACGGTTTTCTCAGACCATGACATATGATTGCTCCACGTGATTATCGATTGCATTCTTGAGTGAGCTGATGACGCGTGATTGCTCCGTCTCCGTCATCTCATAGAACATTGGGAGGCTCAGAACGCCCTGAGAGAGCCACTCCGCGACCGGATACTGCTCACCCATGAACGAATCTCGATACAGTGGTTGCTGATGAACCGGATCCGGCCACGTGATTCGCGTGCTGATACCGTCGGCTTCCAGTTGCGCTTTCACCTCGTCTCGATTGCTAAGGATGATGGGATAGAGGAACCATGCATGGTCGTTCTTCGATGCGACACTCGGGAGTCCAACGATATCGGAACGTTCCTGTAGCGCGTTCGTATATCGGTTCGCTAACTCCGACCGTTTTTCTGTGATCTCATCGATTCGATCGAACTGAGCGAGCCCAATCGCGGCGTGAAGATCAGTCATTCGGTAGTTGTGACCCAACAGCACGTGGCGATACTTCTCATCGGGGTCCTCGCCTTGATTTCTGATAATATTCGCTCGACGGTACAACTCCTCGTCGTCGGTGAATACCATCCCCCCCTCGGCAGACGTGATCAGTTTCGCAGCATGGAAGCTCGTGATACTGATGTCTGCGAGGGATCCCGCACGGACGCCATGCTGTTTTGCGCTGAGGGACTCCGCTGCATCCGCAACGAGATACAGATCATGCTCGTCCGCGATTTCGCTCAACGCATCGTAATCCGCACATTGTCCACCGTAGTCCATCGCCAAGATTGCAACCGTTTTATTCGTCACCTTCTCTTTCACAGCCTCCGGGTCGATATTATACGTCTCGGGTTCGATATCTGCGAGAATTGGTGTTGCGTGTTGGTATTGCACCGCATTTGCGGTCGCAATGTACGTCATGGCTGGGATGATGACTTCGTCTCCGGGTTCGACTCCGATCGCTTTGAGAGCAACGTCGAGGGCAGCAGTACCCGAATTCACCGCGACGGCGTACCGGGACCCGACATATTCGGCGACCGTCGATTCGAATTGCTCTACCTTTGGTCCCTGTGATATCCATGTCGTATCTATCGCCTCCAAGAGCTGTTCTCGTTCGGTCCGACCGATATATGGTTTCCCCCACGGAACTCGTGTTTCTATCATACTCATAGACCTGAACAACTGCTACGTATTTTGTAATTTAGAGCGAGTATGGATTCATCCCCCCCATTACCGACCCTGTTTCTTCGGAACGATTATCGATAGCGTTCGTTATCGACTGCTATCCTTGAAAACAGTGGCTGATATCCATGTTATCTGCCGTTGCTCTCGGGTCTCGTGCCATTAAACGGGTGGGCACTTAGGTACGAAGGTTGTCGGCCAGACGATGGCAACTCACCGTTCCTGCCCGGACACGAAAAATAGCCAAAATCGTTCAGCAAATATCTATCCGCAAGTTACATCTATATCAAATTATTGACTTATATACTGATTCCGTCATCGTCGCGATCTCGTCCCAATCGTACGATTTCGAAAACTCAAAACAATCCTTCTCCATATCTGCGGCCTGTTCGAGAGCGGTACGGATTTTCCGGGCCAGATCGGTAATCGACGGTTGACAGATGAATCCGTTGAGCCCATCGACGACGACTTCTGTCGCAGCGTTGTTGCGGTGCTGAACGGTTATCGCGGGGAGACCACACGCGTTTGCTTCTAAGGTAACGAGGCCTGCTCCCTCCCGTACGGACGGTAACACGAGGACGCGTGCGGATTTCATCTGTGCTACGACATCATCGTACTTTTCGAAGAACCCGAAAAATTCTACCTTTTCTTGGAGTTGTAGCTCCGTTACCAAGCGAACCAGCTCCTCTTTTTGCGGTCCATCTCCGATTATCGCACACGTCACACTACCGCTCCGATTCAACGTATCGACCGCCTGAATGAGTTTATCGACGTTTTTGTGGGGTAGCAACCGACCAGCATATACTACATCGAACGACTGGTCTGCCGAAGGGATCGACTGGATTTTATCGAAATCGATTCCGTCGGGGACGACGTTGATGATATCCGGGCTACGGCCAATTTCCGTTAAATCTCGCTTGATTTTCTCAGAAACGGTAATCATTCGAAGAGGCAACCGTGCGGTCAATAGCTCGATTGCTTTCCCGAACCCGCCCTTCCATCCGAGATACTCGTACCAGTAATCGCCCCATACCTCGTACCACGTGACGACTGTGGCTGTTTCAGTTACCCATTCGTTTGATTTCGCGACGAGTATCGGGAAGTACGGAAATTCTTGGCAGTCGACTACGTCGAACCTCTCGGTGAACAGCGGTTTGGCAACGGACGCTGCGAACCGAACCGCTTGCGTGATCGATCTTCGCTCCCCCGTGTAAAGTTCGATCGGTTCACAGACCCCGTGGAGCGTCACCCCTTCGCGTTCGATAGTAGACGGCCCATCCCAGTACTTCATCCCGAACATGTGGATGTCGTGTGAATCGGCCAATCGTTTTGCGATTTCCCACACCCGCTTCTGCGCTCCGCCGACTTCCCATGGGTACACCGCGTCGTAGATGAATGCAATCTTCATCCGGTTATCAACCCCATGAGTCGATACGAACCACCGTTCAATAGTCGTACTGATTGTTTACGTATCGAACGTCGGTATATCATGAGCTTACATGGCGATCCACTCTCTTGACAGACACAACTGCCATCAAAACGGACAGTCTTACAGATGTCCGATCGTCGTTTGGATAACCAGGAAAACGAAGATACAGAAGCCGAGAAGAGCCACGAGGCGAAGGCGAGTACGCCAAGGCGGTTGAATACCAACGGGGGCGGTTACCTCAAGGAGTGTAAGGAACCCGATCAACGAGATGATGAAGAACGTATGTAGCGACAGCAAGTGAAAGACAGACAGCACAAGGATCACTAGTACCATCCACGTTGTTTGGACATAAACGATGTGTTGCTGTCGAGTCATCCTTCGTATCGACCGCTCGTCGGCTTTCTTTCCGGTTCAACGAAATCGAACAACAATGTATGACTCTCCGACACTTCCGATTGCTCGACATTGACACGTATCGGTTTTTGTATAGCTTCCGCGAACGCAACCGCGATGAACGAAGATGTCGGGTGGTCAAATGTATCGACCCGTCCAAGACGACTCCCACCGATTTCGACCGTGACGCGTCTTCCCGCAGTATCGACGGTTCCTGTGGCAGTACGTGCAAGTTGAAATTGGTCCGTGACAGCCTCCATCACCTGCTCTACGAGGAATTTCGGCGACGTGACGGATTTTTTCGTACTGATTTTTTGAAACCGTCGAAAGAGCATCGTGCCACTGGGGTACAACGCTATGCCACCTCGATTTGGCGACGGGGAATTCATGAATAGCGTTTCCGTCGATGATTTCGTGGGAAGGACGTAATCGGACGACGAGGGAACGAACAGACGGACGGTCGAATGTCCGTCAGTCGATTCCGTAAGATTCGGCACGTATATTCGGATGTCCTGAAAATCGAGTTCTTGTACGAGCAAGCGTTCGTTCCGAGAGAACACCGAATTCGTATCAGTGCAGACCTGTGCTGGTAGTAGCGGTTCGGTTGAGAGATAGTACAGAAGCGTACCGGAGAACATACCAGTGCCGCCTAATGCAAGTAAAACCGGTCGTCCATCTGGCAGTCCTATCCCTCCAACGACCAGTATCAGTCCGAGAACGAAGAGGGTGAATGCGGGCCGTCCGAACGAGCGGTTTTGACCGACAAGCTTTCGCTTCCAAGAAGGTTTCCTCGTTCGGACATCCCCCACGGGTATATTCGTACTGTCACTGTCTCGCGGATCACCGGTATCCTGTCCAGTTGACGAGTCGTACCCATCGTCACTCATGAATCGACCACCCGAACCTCGTTGTACACGGGAACCAACTGATAGCCTGCATCATATAGTACCTCCTCTTGAATTGACTACTCGTTCCCTGGCGATATAACACTCCCGTCCATCCTAATACACTCGCGGAATGTATCGACGTCGTCATCAGTGGCAAGCAGCGGTTCGGGGCAGTATACTTGTGAATACACGTGGCGAGTCACCCATTACAACAGTTACACTGCACGAACAACGATGTCCTTTGATCATGTAAGGCCGAGGGGACATAGATGAAAATTTCAGCGCCAAATCAACCGTCGATGGGGACGAACGGCAGGTGAATTCTTTCACACTGCACAACTAATATACCTCATACCGGCGAAGCAGTCCGGACGGGAAAACCGTTGTCGAGATTCAGACCGACCCGGAGGGGTGTTGCCACGCCAGTTGGGCACCGTCACACCCTGTGGCGAATTGAAAATCATGGATTTGAAACGAAGATTGAACCAGTACCGCCGTTCCGTTCCCACCCCGATGAGAATACAGACATGGATCCTCTGTATACTTCCTTTGATACTCTGCATCGCCGTCGTGGTGAAGGCTACTCAACTCCCACCACTGGTCGATAGATGGGAATATTCGACGTGGTACGTCGAAAATTTTCTCGTGGCGTCGGGGCTTCGGTTGCCATCCTGCCCACACGTATCTGCCATCGGTAACTACGACTCGTATTGGCCGAAGATCTGTACTCAGATCTACGAACCTGGCCATGCGTATGCGAATGTCCTCGCGACACGAATTACCGGCCTGGATTTCACGGGAGAATGGCGAAGGTATTTTTTGTTAACTGCCGTTCTCAAGTTTTCCGCGGGCTACTTACTGGGGTCGCTATATGTCAAAAATCGGTCGTATCGGTTGCTTACTGCGGCACTCGTTTTCCTCGTCCCGGATTATTCATCGATATACATAACGGAGGCGAAAGGACTATCGTTTCCCATACTGCTGCTGGGGATCTACTCGACACTGGAATGGAAACGTGGACGACGACGGATGTTCGCTCCGACCGTCGGTTGTCTCGTTCTTCTATCGTATTTCTACTTTCCAAGAACGATACTGCTGGCGGCCGTAATCGTGATGTTCGGTCTCGTAGTCGCAGTGCAACGATACGACAAATTCCACGTCATCGCGGCTATCGCTGTTACATCGGCAGTCATTTATCTGTTCCAGTTCCGTTCAGTGATACGTAATGTTTTCAAATATGATGTGCTCGGAGTGAACAAGCAGTTGATCGGGGACACCCTCTCCGTTGCGCTTCAAAACGTTCTTGGAACATCTAGCGAAGCGGCCGTGCCCTTCATCGTATCAGCACCCCCGTACGGGGCCATTGCACTCCTGCCGGTAGCAGTCGCGTCCAGCATTTCTTCGTTGCGACTACTCGTTACTCGTCGGTGGTCGTTCCTCTTCGATGAACGGATGATTTGGGTATACACGATCCTTGCAACGTATGTTCCCGTCAGTCTCTCAGTCAGTTTCTTTTGGTCTCGAGTTTTCTTCGAAATGTCTGTTCCTGGTCTCCTCATCACCGTAAGTCAGGTAGAAGAGGTCGTTACCGAGGAGCGGTATAGAAAAACAGTCGTAATCGGTGTGTTGACACTAGCCGTTCTCATGGCCGCGGGCAACATCGCGACGATGCCAGACCCCATCGTCATACCGTATGATGAGAACGAGTACGAAGGCCTTGCTCACGAGTTGACTGAGCAGGGTATCGGTCCGAACACCCCAATTTACACCGATATGAAAACGGGAGCATATCTGGTCGGGAAACACCAGTATAAACGGGTATATCGTATCGATAGCGATCGGGATAGAAGCGGAATGGTAAGCGTTTGGTACGGGACGGATGCAGTGAGTGCCTGTCGATCCATGAAATCACACGCCAACGTCCGATACTTCATCCTGAACGAGGAAGTGAAAGACGAGGGCTTGTCGGTTGAGAACTACGAACGACGTCCGATCGGTGACGCGGCATATGACAAATTCAACCGTAGCAGTGCATTCACCGAAGGTTTCCAGACGAATGGGTTCATCGTGTACCGACTGCACTGTGGCGAACGAACGAGGGGGCTACAGATTCGAATAAATTTGCAAAAGCTCCTCAGCACTCGCGTTCCACGAATACGTTCGTTCACACAGTTCTCTAGCGAATTCCATCTCGAAACTATCGAGCCGGGACATCGCGTCAGCGATCTCGTCCGCTAACATTTCGTGGTTTTTCGTTTCGACGACCGCGCCAATGTCGAACTCGTCGATGTGATCAGCGACAGCAACGACGTTCGTCGTAATCACGGGTGTCCCGGACGCGATGGATTCGAGAACGACCAACCCAAATCCCTCCTGATCTGCATCGTTCGATGGGAGGACGAACAGGTCGGCACCACGATACGATCGCCGTAGCGCAGACTGTGAGAGGCGTCCAAGGAACTCGACGTGATCAGCGATTCCGAAGCTGATGGCGGTCGATTCGTATTTCGGACGGAGTGGACCGTCACCACCGACAAGCAACTTTGGAGTCCGACCATCTCTCCGATCAAGGTCCTGTATCGCACGGAGAAGTGTCTCGAGACCTTTGTACTCGTGATACTCGTCAAGGACGCTCAAAAAGAACAAGTTCACCCGGTTCGGGTCTAGGCCTAACCGTCGTTTTTCCCCATCGGACACTTCTCCCGGCCGAAATTCGGTCGTGTCTACGCCATTGTGAACTACGGTGATTTTATCGGTGAAATTTTGGAGATGAGGTGAGTGTGAGATATACCCAGCCTGCGTGACGATAATACGATCGGTGAGATGTAAGAGCAGTCGAAGCGCAGTTTTGTTATACACCTGCGCGATATACTCATCGAAGCCATCTCCGATAATATCATTGTGGTACGTGACGACGACAGGCGTATTCGTCAGCCGTCCCACCAGGACGCTGATGTCCGCACTCCATGGCGTCGGAAGATGTGTGTGAATAACATCGGCGTTTCGGGCGGCCTTCAGGAGTGCTGTTGGCAGTCGAGGAGTGATATTCGTGTCCGCAATCTTGCCGACCGTCCACAGCCGTTCGACATGGATACCGTCGACTACCGAATGTCGCGGGAGAGCGGAGGAACTTCTTGCACAAATGACGGTTACGTCGTGGCCGTCACGTACCATCTCTTTCGATACATCACGGACGTATGACTCCACGCCACCGATGTCGGGATGGAATCGACAGGGTGTTTGAAGTATCTCCACACTATTGTTCTTCACCTGAAAGGAGCATAAGCACAACGGCCATTAACGGGCGACAGGGGACTAACCGTGTCGAACACCGGTGTTTTTACTACGTGTACCGCTCAGTAATCACTCGGAGAAAACGGGCTTCTGTTGGTTCGATGTGAACGAACAGTACCGCGCCGTACAGGATCGGGAAGACGATCATAAACAAAAACAGAGTTTCGATCGAGAGACCAAACAGGGATTCGAGGAGTGTCAATGGACCGAAAAACGCGAGGAAACAAAGGACGAGTACCTTTGTGGTACTCTTCGAGAGCGGAAACACACCACTGAACGAGAAGAGGCGAGCGGTCCAATAGACGTTTATCAGCGTATATGCCGAGACGGAAGCCAGCGCAGCGCCGAGAGCACCTATCGACGGTATAAGTAAGACGTTCAAGAGCAAGTTCATCGAGAGACAGATTATGTTCCCGCGAAGAATGGTTCCTGTCCGCCCGATCGCGATGAGACCGTGCTCGTTGATCCCGAAAACGAGATGGATGAAAAACCCCGTCGAAATCAGTAAGAGAAGATCCGTCGAGGACTGGTATTCGGCACCGAACGTAAGCGACAAGATCGCGTGGGGAAACGCCAGTATAAGACAGTATATCGGAAGCGAGATGAGCACCATCCACTTCGTCACCAGCTTGTAGAATTCGTCCATATCGTCGATGTCCTCGGCTGCGGCGAGTTCGGAGAAGATAGGCAAGAACAGAAAGCCGATAGCAGTATGAATGACCAACAGCACGCTTGAAATCGTAAACGCGGCATCGTATAGACCCACGACTGAACTCGAGATGAAATAGCCAAGGAGAAAATTGTCGCTCTGTTGCATCAACGACCAAAGGCCGCGGGAGACCATCAGCGGTAGAGAAAACGAAAGCAATGCCAATGACGGTAGTTCGCCGATACTCCGTGTGAATCCGTCGAAGTCAAGGATAGTCGTCCGGCTGTAGAGAAACGAGGTCCCAACGAGAGTCGCAACGAACGGAGCGACGAGCCAACTATACGTGATACCCGAAGTACTTGCCCCGAGGACGATTCCGATGCCAACCAACACGCCAGTTCCAGTCTGGTACAGTATATTTTGTACGATAACTCTCCACGTGGATTTTTCGAGCCCGCGAAATATCCCCACCAGCAATTGCGTTACCACGACGAACGGAAGTGCAGCGGCGAATATCAACAACACTGGGTGGAATTCGGGCTCGTCGAAAAGGGAAACGATCTGATCGGAAAGCAGGACGAGGCCGCCAGCGAAAATTCCCGCCAGCAAGATGGATGTCAGTAGCGGCAAGTACAGCTCGTCATCGTCGATCCGTCCGAGGTTTCTAGCCACTCCCTCCGGTAATCCGAGAAGGGCGACGATAGAAACGACTTCGACGATGGTAATCCCCAAAACGATTATCCCGTAGTTGCTAGGACCCAGATATCGAGCAGCACCTAGGCGTAAGACGAAGGAACTTCCTGCCCCCAGTAAGTCGCCCACAAATATCAGCGCCGTTCCCTGTACAAAGCGCTGAAATGCGTTTTCGACCCGTTCACTCATAGTTTCACATCGTATTCGTTTGGCGTATTCCCCCGCCGAGGTTGTCATTCGGAGACGTTTCGAGATTCATGGCCAAACAGCCCATTGTACTTCGATGGGGTTCTCTCGGCCGATTTCCCGAACACCGATCTGTGTACGCCCTTCGTCCGTTGTGACGTACGAATCCGCCTGACCGCGTCCACTCAGCGCCAGGAGGGACACGGATGGATAATGGACGAAATGAGGATCCGACCAGACTACCTGTGCGCCACCGGGCGTGAGTGAGACTGTGCCAGTGGCCAGCGGCATGGGTGGGCTGTTTCCGACCCGCCGGTTCCCGCGACCGGAGACGTTCCAAGCCTGTCGGGTGTGTCCGGACGCAGAGTTGCCGACGAACGTGTTGAAATTCTCCGTCGGGTTGGCCGTTTCGATACCGTACGACTGGGTATCGCCCGTATTGTGCATGACGTTCATTCCTACCACGTTGTGGACGGAATTGTACGCTTCCGTCCCCTGTATCAGTATTCCTGGCGCGGGAGTCGTGCTTGTTCCGTTGTCGACCACGATGTTACCGATGATGCCTCCGTAGGTTCCACCGCGATACACAATACCGGACCCATCGTTACCGGCAACGACGTTTCCGATGGTCCCGACGTGAGTCGCTTCGACGAATATTCCGTTCGTTTGACAGTCATGAACGGTGTTGTTCGCAACGACGAGTTCAGTCGGTCGGTTATTGGTTCCAAACGGACCTACGACGATGCCGCCGTCGGAGAGGGCACCGGCGTTGACGATTTGATTACCGACGATCGCTCCTCCGGTGGAATCCATGACAAAGCTGATGGCTTGCGATTGGAAGTCTTTGAAGATATTGCCGTAGACGATCGTGTTTCGGACGTTGTCCTGTGCCATCCCTGTATCGGTGAAGTTCTCGGCGTAACATCCGCTCATCCTCAAGCTCGTCACCAGGTTGTTGAATACGAAGTCGCACGGTTCACCGTTTTTCCCTCCTCTGTAACCATCACAACCGATGATAACGATGTCGTTTCCGCCCGCATTCGCGATTGCGGCACCTTTCGCCGCATCGATGATCGTGAGATTCTGGTACAGAACTGATGAAGCGCCAGGTTCTTTTTGAATAACGTGCAGGTCTCCACGAGGAATAGTCGTGTCCTGATTCGCCCCGTTCGCGTCGATCCGGAAATCCTTCAACGAGACACCGATACTCCCCTCGGCAATCGTGATCGCGTGTGTATTGGCTCCGTCGGGGAGTTTCAGGATCGACCCGGAGCGACTCCCTTGAACCGTCACCTTCGAAGAAACTAGTATGGGCGGATTCTGAATCGTTGTTGTTCCACCGGGAAGGACGACGGTTTCACCATTGGTGGCGTCGTCGAGCGCTTCTTGAATGGTATCGTAATTCGCCGCGTAGATGACGGTATTGGAGAGCGAACGCAACTGTACTGAATCGACGGTCGGGGAGCGGCCGGAGGTTGTTAACGCCCGCCAGCGATCCCCTTCGCCGATAAATTTGTTTTCCGTGTCCAGTGCGAGAAATTTGGCACCTCGGTTGGGTTTGTACGTGCCGAGATTCGATTCACTGTCCCGAATCTCGATGTCGGTGTCGAGGCGACCGATATTCTCGTTGTATACTCCCCACCAATCTGCAGCATTTCCCTTTGCCGTCTTGTACTTGTGATTATCGGTCATCTTTCCCATTTTCGATACTGCACGACTACTACCTGCGAACAGTGAATCGGACGATATCAACGAGCCTGCTCCCGTAAGCAGTTTTAGGTAGGCACGTCTCTCAATTCCACGTTTTCCCCCCATATGTAGTACTCATACTCGTCGAATCTATTTAAAATGGTTCGTGAAAACCTGTCCTACCGGGGAACACGTGACGAATTCAGTATCATATATTTCAGATGCCGCCATCCATCCGAAAAGCTCTCGAGAGTAGCCTCACCGACGCGTTTGTGATATGTGATGGGTACCTCTCTAATTCGGAATCCGTCCGATACCGCTTTCATGATCATTTCGCTCGCGAACTCCATGCCGTCGCTTTCCAATTCGAGTTGAACGAGTACGTCTCGTCGCACGGCTCGAAATCCGCTGTGCGCGTCAGTAACGTTCGCATCGAACAACCGATTCAGCATCGCGGTGAGGAACGGATTACCGACGTACTGATGAAGGGCCGGCATCGCACCCGGTTCGATACGTCCTTTGAACCGACTACCCAGGACGAGATCAGCTTCGTCCTCCATCAATGGAGTCAATAATTTCGGGAGTTCCTCGAAGTCGTAGGACATATCGGCATCCCCGATCACGACGAAATCGCCATGGACACGTTCGAACGCGTACTTGTATGCGTTCCCATATCCCATAGATGGGGGACTGATAACTATTGCGCCGTACTCCTGTGCGATGTCCGGTGTGTGGTCGGTGGAGCTATCGCTCACGATGATCTCGATCTCCATGTCTGTGGCGTCCATGACGTGGTGAATGCGGTCCAGACACTCGGAGATTCCCTCTTCCTCGTTACGAGTTGGAAGAACGACACTCAGTGATGGTGTTTCGTGGTCATCGAGACTACTAGTGGTCGTGTCGCTTCTCGTGACGACGGCTTCTGAACTCCGTACCAACGAATCCTTCCGGTGCTCTTCAGATGCCATATGACTCCATTGCCTCCGGTGATAATCCTCCGGACACTGCGAGTTCGCCAAGTCGAACACGGACCGTATCGCGTCGTTCGCCTACACGTGGTTGGCGTCCAGCGTCAAATGATGTGTTCTCGAAGTCACTCTTTTCTCCCCTCGTTGGATGTCTTTTACCCATAAGTAACCGTCCAACATCCGATTGGATAACCTCATCTCGTGGCGAAATCGTCGCGCATTGCGTTTTCATATTAAAAGCTTCCGGTGACAGAAGAGTCAGATAGCCTCGTAGTTCGTTTGACTCGATCGAAAGGCAGAATGGTTATGCGTACACTACCCGTATTTCTACTGAGACCGATGGGGAACACTCGTGAGTCGGCCGCATCCCTGTTCGAACTAGTTAATCAACGGTACGACGTACTCGTATGTCTCGATTCGATGGTTTGCGAAAAGCGGGATTTAATGGCGGAGCTCGATATTTCTCGCTCAACGATAGATCGTGCGCTTCACGAGTTGGAAACGGAACAACTGGTTACAAGAAAGAATCCCAAATATCGGATTACACTGTACGGCCGCACTCTTTTAGCCTGTTACGAGTCGATTCTCACTACCAGTACGTACGCACAAAGAGCAAAGCCCCTATTAGTGCTCCTCCCGCCGGACATCAACTTCGAATTCAGCCTCCTCATCGATGCTGAGATTCATCTTACCGCGGCATCCGTCCCTGATACACCGATAACTCGAATCGTGGACCTGATCGAAGAGGCGAATCACCTCAAAGGACTTGTGTATGCACACACCTCACCCGAGGCTATAGAGTTCTTTCAGAACCAGATACTCCACGATAAAATATCGGCGGAACTGGTGTTTCGGGACGAGATATATACCGTTTTGGATGATGAGTATCCCGAGATCGTAGCAAATATCAACGGGAGGGATAACTTCACGGGATACTTGGTTACCGAACTATCGTACAGTCTACTTCTCTTCTCTACGGAACGTGGGACCGTTGTCTGTCTCATCGTGTATGATGATAATCAGCAGCTTCGGGGAATAATCGTAAATGACACCGAACGGGCTGTTGCATGGGGTGAAGAGACATACGAACGGTATCGACGCCAAGCAGTCCCCTGTGACGAGAAGGGATAACGACGTTTGCTGGTCTCGTTGACCACTACGGTTAGGTCTCCCGGCTATCGTATTACCGTGGCTAACCGTAATCGTAACCAATCGTGCGGTCATCCTTCAAACGACGTGCATTTTGAATGCGGAAAGTAATATCCTCGATCGTGTATTCCTCAAATCCTTGTGTTGCCAACCGTCCGTAGACGAAATCGAGCAGATCCAACTCCTGTAGAAGACGACGAGTTTCATCGCGATCTAGTTCTAACAGCTGTTGTGCTTCATAAAGGGTTCTCGCCTTTTTGACCGCCGTTTGGATATCCTCGAGTGTCAAATGCGGTGGAATCTCGATGGAACTATGCTCGACAGAATCCAGAAGGAGCGGTTCATCTTGTGATCGCTGGATTCGATCGGACGAACAGCCCTCTGAGTCATCAGTTGCCGCCATCTCACTGTGCAGTAACCGTGAACAAGCCGCATCCACCTTCGGTGAACTTTGACCATCTCGGTTCGTGATGACCGGTGTCGTTGAAATCGTTCGAGGGGGTGATTGAAGGGAGTCGTTGGATGACGTCTCGTTTTCATCCGAGGTATTTTTTCCGTCCAGGGGTGGTATCGAATCTGGATCCAGTTCGAGTAATCTACGTGTTAAATTCGGTCTCGACTGTGATGTCGGTTTGTGAATGCCGTAATCGATCATATACCGGCGAACCGTCTGAGGTGTGACATCGACATCCAATGCAGTAGTCATCTCGGGAAAGGTATCGTATTCTTCGTAAACCTCTTCCAACTTTTCTCGGTTCCGGTAGAGAGGGACCGATGGGTTAGTTTCTGATGACGGATCTGCATTCGTATTGGACGTTACTGGGGTATCGTCTCCGGTTTCCAGATCTATTTCTTGTTGGGGTGATGGTTCGGCCGAATACTCGTCTTCGTGATCGACAGTCGCTTCGAACTCGACGTATAGTGATCCATCCTCCTGTATCGCAACAGAAGTGGGGCTGAGCATCACGAGGTTGTTGATGGACTGTCCCTGGAGAAAGGGGAGCTGAACGCCGAGAGTTATACTCAGTCGTTCGTTCCGGATAGATACTTCACTTTTGGGAATGACCGTCGTGAGGGTCGCAGGATCCTCATCAACAGGATAGGTGATCATTTCTAACTGATCGATCAGATCCCCTATTTCCCGGAATGCGTCGCTAATCCCCATGATTACTGTCATACCATTATCTCCCTACTTACTTTGTTATTCACCCCGCGCAATTTCTCTCTTGTAGGTTACCTCACAGTATGAATATGAGTCCATTTTTGGTACCGCTCGTTTGTTTGCCACCGAGAGGCCTGTGGTAGAGCGAGCGGTTGCGGGAGGAATCGTCAATTTGCGTTTAGCCATGGATAGACTGTCCCACTCCGAATCCAAAATCCATCCGTCCTCCATGGTGGAGTTTGAGATGAATTCTCAGTGCTGCACCGGACACGACAGTTGCCGAGGATGAGACTGACTAGTGGCGACCGACGTTGCTAATTTCGAACTTCTGTTTCCGTCGCTGGGTAATCCATCGCATCAGTATCAGGGTGAGAGAACCGTCGTTGGATCTGTGTGGTGAAATAGAATTTAAATCATCCAAGAGTCATATGTGTTAAAGACTGAAATTATAAGGAATACCGATACGATGAGTCCATTCAGTTCCATTCCATTCAGAAGAGCTGGGTTGATAAAGTTTATCGAAGATGCCAAAATGATGAATGAACAGAAAACCCCGGCTAACAAATAGTAGATCTCCCATGAGTGCTGAGGAGCCGACCGAATGCGCAGATACTGAGCCACTTCTTCAGTTTTCGGTGTTGGTCGTATTTTTTTCTGAGCATCATTGTAGCGGATGATCTGTTGTCGTTCGAGTCTTGGTAGCTGTCGTTGTACCAAGGAATTGTAAACGATTTTTTGCTGATATCCTGAAACGTCATCGACCGTCACGTCGTTTTCCTCGGCTGCGATCGTTCTCGCCAACACACTCACTTTGACAGCGCCATCGTGGTGCTGAAAGTATTCGATGATCGCTCGAGATCGTGAATTTGCCAATAAATCGTATGCCTCTTCCATCTCTTCCATACTGTTATGGGACTCTTCGGTCGGTATTGGCTTGAGCGGCCGACCGGAATCTAACTCGTATCTACCCATAGGTAATTCCCCTCATGTTGTTAGACATCGCAGAGGCACTTATACGCTGTAGAACGTACAACAATGTACAATGGTTTCATTTCACACCCATTACTATAATTTCATCCAAAATATTGTAGATATTGAGGGCGAGTTTGATTAAAGACCGCGATAAATTATGGCGCACGGACAAGTTCCGATTCAAAGAGTATCGAAAACTGTAATGAGATCGTTTGGTGAAAATGAGATACTAACAGTCAATAGTGACTGATGAACGTAGGAGTACTGGTTAGCAACGAATATTTACTGCTAATCTTGAATTCGTTCGGTCAGACCGAGTAATGGGGGCGAGAAGAGAAATTTTCACGGATGAATGGTAATACTTAAACCATAATTGTTTATAATGCCCATAACAAAGTTAGGATTGTAATGGACAATAGTATGGAAGTTCGGAAATCTCCGAATTGAGTTACGAACGAACTATCTTTAATTGTGATGAGTAGGTACGAGTTAACAGAAAATAGCTGCGGTAACGCCTACTTAACATCAAATGATTGTTGGTAGTCCAGCCATCTGGCTATAGTTTACCGAGTCTAGTACACGATAGGAGTACAAATGAAAACCGATACTCATCAGCGGAGCTACTGCCGAAATCAATTGTGATTTCTCAGGCGGATCGTTTTTTCCCCAGCATACCAAACCCGCCCTTGAGGATGAGTGCGTGATAGCCATCCCTCCTCTTCGAGTTCACGAAGGATGCTCCGGATAGTGCTGTCGGAAGGGGTAGATTCGCTCGGTAAATCAAGACAGTCACGGAGTTCGGGCGCACGGAATTCATCCTGTTCACATACCAGTAACACCGCTTTAGAAGCGATATAGACTGCTCGATGTTCGACCATCGTTTATCCGCTACCCCCTTACTTCTTCATTCTTCTCGAATATTAACTAGCTGACTGTTGATGATGGTTTGGAGGTTCTTCCCGAAAGGAATAGTAATTTATTCAAAAGTAATCCTGTTGGTGTGGTGATTATTTTAAAAATTCTTTGAGCTTTTCCCCCGAATACCAAACCCGACCTTCGGGATGTTTTCGCTCGAGCCAACCACTCGCCTCGAGTTGCCGAAGCACTCGCCGAATCATACCGTCCGACGGCTGGTTTCCCCCGAAGTCAGCCCGGCTTTTTACATCGGGAAGGCGGAGTTCTCCCTTTCTCTTTGCTATCAGGAGTGCAGTCGTTACAACCTTCGTTGCTCGGTGGTGGGCCATCTAACGGGAAGACGTACACAACCGAGATAAGTATTCATCAGCTAATAGGTGATCCCTCCAGTTAGGCCGATTCTATGCGTATAGCATGTTGGACGGGTCGTTCACGAGGAGAATATCGAAGTAGGAGTAACCGAATCGCGCTGTTACTCACGAGGTACCTATCACCGGTTACTTACCATGGATACACGGTACACAAATCAATAACCCTGTGTCACGGATGAACTGTGAGTTCTAACAAAAAGAGAAACGGAATTCTCAGTTGTATTGCGAAAGATGATGAAATCACCGCTCCAGATTTTGGCGATGAGAGCGTCCGACGGCGTCGAGAATAGCGATCCACCGTCGAGCCTGTTGAAATATCAGATACTCGTTTCTGACATTTTCTTGTGCATTGTGCGTCCAAACGCCTTCCTCATCCGATTCGGTAAGTACCGTTTTGAGCACTGATGCCACCTCGGCTGGAGCCTCGGGGTCGGGAATGAGTTTCCCGTTTTCATTGTCACAGATTTGTGCGCGAATGCCACCCCTGTCCGCTCCGACCGTGAGAGCACCTTTCCACATAGCCTCCGTCACGGTCAGTCCAAAACCCTCTTGCAGGGAGTTCTGGACGACCACCGTCGCACATCGCTGCAACGCGTTCACCACTAAAGCACTGTCGTGATTATCTTCGGGCATGACGAGGAGAGCGATATCTCGCTTGAGTTCGGGAGGGACTCGTTGCCACTCCTGACAGAGTTCGTCGAACACCAACTGGCCCTCGGGATCGTCTGCGACCGATCGAATGCTTGGTCCCGCAAGTACGAGTCCCGTCGATGCGATTTTCTTGTAGTCGTTGGAATTCGTGTTTTCTTCGTTTTGTTTCTTTAAATGAACGAATGCGCGGAGAAGAGGAGAAAGGCCTTTCAATCGGTCCCAGCGGGAGATTTGGAGTACAAACGGTCGGGACAGGATTCCGAAATCGTCCGGAATGATAGCGGGTTCGAGTGAACCGTCGGGTTGAAGCCGTTGCACGGGTTGGTCACGATCGAGGGGAGAGTTCGTAATCGCTCTCGACATCTCTACAAGTGCCGAATTGACGAGCAAGCTGAGAAGCTCCTGTGGTGCAAGGCTCTTATTTTTCGGGCTCAAGGGGTCGATAGCCGGTGAGATACACACGGTCTTCGCTCGTAGAAACTCAGGAATGTATTCGGGGAGGGAGAAAACAGTACGATCGTACTCACGGATCCAGGGTCGCAAATATTCCCACCCTGCTTTCGTTTGTGGCGTTATTTCATCCCTGCCGATGTGTGAACACCAAATAGATGGAACACCGGTTTCTGCGACCGCTAGCGCACCTGCAGCGAGCGGTTGTGGGTCATGACAGACGACGATATCATCCGGACCGAGACACCGTTGAATCGAATCGGCGATGTGTCGACTTTCACGTTCGTAACACGAGATCTCCTCGGCGCTAATCTCCGGAACGCCGACTCCATGCAATAGGTTGTGGATTCGTTTCGTAAAATCGAAAAAGGTTGGATCATCACTTTCGATCACGATCCACTGCGTTTGTATCCCGATCTCGCGCAACAGGGTGATGAGCTGTGGCATCATCTCCGCAACACCACCCCCCTGTTCCGCCGAATTGATCATCCAGACGGTTCGTCCCCTCAGCGAACGTAGTTGGTCATCGATGTCTGCAAACATCTTTTCGATTGGTTTTTGTAGTATAGAATGTGAATAATAATCTGCCAACGTACATTCGGTTTCCACATCGACAATGGTAATACCGCCATCACCTTGTGAGGGCTTGGGTGATATATTGCCCTCTGGTTTCGGCAGGTCATCGGTCCGGAGATGACCCGGAACAGATTCTGATTGATTACACTCGGATCTCTGACCGCTCATACGACTTCCTCACTGTAGTGACTTCCCAAGGACACATAAACAGTGACAACCATCCCGAATTCCTCCGTCTCATTTTTTTCTCGAATCGTTCCTTACGAGGTAATTAACGGACCCGATTCACGCTTTCATCGAATAGAGAACGCTTCGTTTTGCCGGCGAACATGCAAAACTCGCTGGTATTACGTACTATAGTTAATCCCAGATTTATGTTTTCAGTAATAACGCCTTGGGAAATGTGTGTCCTATTATCGAAATCAGTAGACTTTACCGCGATATATCACCAGAAAGTGCCACCCGCTCTACAGATACGGTCTTCCATGGCAGTATTAATGCATAAATAGTACAATACTAAACCAGAGATTCTATCGTTTACTCATCATCACTTGTAGTGAAAACAAATATACATGATATATAGAAGAGATTACCTGCGTCCAGAATTTACTCTATTGTAGCTAGAAAAAACTGTCATTTTCGGAAAATTGGGTACAAAACCACTTTTCGGGATCCTATATTCAAATGATAATACAGTGCAGACATCAATAACTTAGTATCTGAATCGAACAAATACCGACCAAGCGTAGTAGTATCAGACCCGCTCTGTCCCCCACCGTATATTGTATAATACATACAAGAACAATCCAATCGGTTTTGACAGGGATATCGTGCACCATCGTCCACCTCTCGCGTTTCACGACGCCAACAAACGACACTGCGGCCACAGTGGAGGTGTCTGCCGATGAGTAACACCACGATTTCCGGAGTATCCGGTATCTTCCATGTAGACGACATCTCGGGGAGTGAACTCGTCGGATACCTCCAGAGCTTCACTTACCGTTTCGACGACCCCGAATGAGGAGGTATCGAGAAAGACCACAGACACGATATACGAATCCTCCAAATGGTGCTTGGGGAAAAGCAAGCACGAACGGTTCCAAAGACGGATCAAATTATCACGGGACCCGAACCACGTCGGCAAGAATAGATATCGGACCGAGAGCACGACGATTCACGAAAATAACGAGACACGAACGTTCTGGAAAGAGAAGGCAGGAACGCTGTCGAACGATGACCTAATGGATGTCAGCGGGCGTCGTATGGAGGTATCAACCGGAAGGTACTATCGACGATAGACCGTCAATCGTTCCCGGTAAACGAGGGTTTCAGCTACATCCCGTTTCAAAACACTGGTGTTATTTATCGTTCGCTCTGAGAACGAGTGTGACTACCTTCGCACCGTCTTTTGACGATGATTTACAATTAGCGTGCAGCGGATACCGGATTACCGTTGACGAGGGACGTGAGTCGTTTTTCGCGATCTGTATCGAAGAACCGGGGAGTGAAAACGCGTGGATCATGTCGGATACCGCCCACTCGTTGGATTCGATACGATAGTCGAAGTCTGCCCTCGGCATGCGAAAAACAACACCTCTTCTCATCGGCTGTGAGCAACAGCAGTGCACTGCTCGCCGCATGTCCAGTCAGCGCCGGTACCGTGGACAATAAAAATACTTTTGATTGGAATTTAATTTATATATAATCAATCTAAAACAAGCACAAACGGTATGATTTAGGCACCAATTCCACAAAGTCACGATCGGTATCAAAGATGAAGGGTGCTGTACAATGAGGAGATGGGCTACACACTCGATTTCGTTTTTGAGATCGATAAACGAATCGTGCAAATGGCTGCGTTTGCCTCGACCAAGGGCGGTACTCACTGGATGCGATCAATGATTCTCACGGTTACACTCAATCCAGCAGTCGATCATACGGTAGAACTTGACTGTGTACTCACGGATGACACCGTCGCACGAACCGATGATTCTCAGTTCGACCCGGGTGGCAAAGGGATCAACGTCTCGAAATATTTGGTCGAACAAAACGTCCAAACAGTAGCGACAGGGTTCGTCGGCGACTTCTTGGGACGATTTTTACAAGAGGAACTGACAAGGAGCGATATCCTGACCGATTTTGTCGAGATTTCGGGATGTACTCGTCTGAACACGACGATTCTGACACCTCACGCAGAACTCAAAATCAATCAGGACGGGCCGATTATCGATGATACCGCCGCCGATTTGATCATCGAGGCGATCACGCGTCACAACCCGCAAACGGTCGTCATCGCGGGAAGTCTCCCTCCCGGCGTCGGCCCCGAAATAATCGACCGCGTCGCTGAGGCAGGTTCGTGGGAGGTTGTCGTGGATGTTCGTGGTGAAGTCCTTCACGCCCTCGAAGGGGAGTACGCACTCTGTAAGCCCAATCGTGAGGAATTGGCTGCCGCAACCGGCACAGATATCGGTTCGCTCGAAGATGCGTTCTCAGCGGTTCGGAGCCTTAGAGAACAGGGGTTCGAGCGTGTCGTTGCATCTCTTGGAGAGGATGGCGCGATTATGGCCACATCGGACGCCGTCCTCCATGCGCCAGCTCTCGATGTCGATGTCGTCGATACCGTCGGAGCAGGGGATGCGCTCCTTTCGGGCGTGCTTGCCGAACGGCATCGCGGCGGAACGGACGCGACAGCTCTCTGTACGGGTGTGGCTGTCGCATCGCGTGTCGTTTCTGTCTCCGGTACGAGCGTTCCGGTGCTTGACGATGTTTCCGGGAACGTCGAAGAGATGTCGGCAAGAGCATACTAGTGAACAAATGATGCAGAACTGCTATCCGGACTCCGGCCGGTTGGTCGATGGTCGGTTTTCACTTCCCGAAATGATTCAATCTCTCCGGTTCGAAATAAACATGTTCGGAAACATTTTTGAATGGTATTATGAACAATTATGGTGGAATTAGACCATGACAGACGGCAACACGATCGAGAGGTTCCTACACTCACACATTATCTCGGTCAAAGAGCATTTGATGACGGGAGTCTCGTTTATGATCCCGTTCGTGACGATCGGTGGGATCTTCCTCGCACTGGGATATGCGCTCTCGACGTTCCTCGGAGGAACGCAGGCAACGAAATCGATTTTCGAGGCGACCGGTCGCCCCGATTGGTTTCTCGCGCAGATCGGTGTTGCCGGATTGACCTTTATGGTCCCGATCTTGGGTGCCTATATCGCCTATGCGATCGCCGATCGTCCGGGGTTGGCCCCCGGTTTCCTCCTCTCCTACATTATCCAGCAGGGGAACATTTTGAAAGCTGCCGGTAACGTCATCGGGCTGCAGGGAGGGGCCGCCGGTGCGGGCTACTTGGGTGCACTCGTTGCTGGACTCGCTGCAGGCTACGTTGCCCGCTGGTTCAAGCGACGGAACGTCCCGACCATGATCGAGCCGATGATGCCCGTCCTCATCATTCCAGTATTGACGATGGCGGTTCTCTCGCCGATCATCATATTCGTGCTCGGGGTTCCGGTTGCCATCGCGAACGCGAGTTTGACCTCGTTCCTCAGGGGAATGCAAGGAAGTGAAGCACTGCTTGTCGGTGCCATCCTCGGTGCGATGATGGCTTTCGACATGGGTGGGCCGATCAACAAGGTCGCATACGTGTTTGCAGTGGGATTGCTTACCGAGCAGATCTACCAGCCGATGGCTGCGGTAATGATCGCGGGAATGATTCCACCATTGGGGATGGCATTGTCGAATTTTATTGCCCCGCAAAAATATACCGTTGAGATGTACGAGAACGCAAAAAGCGCCATTCCGCTCGGACTTGCGTTCATTACCGAGGGAGCGATCCCTTATGGTGCATCCGACCCGCTTCGGGTCATTCCGAGCATCGTAGCCGGAAGCGTCGTCGGGGGAGCCGCGTCGATGGCTCTCGGTATTACGATGCCTGCACCGCACGGTGGTATCTTCGTCTTCCTGCTGTCGAATCAACCCGTATTATTCCTTGTCTGTATTGCGATCGGGACTGTCACGACTGCGACGGTTGCCACACTCCTCAAGAGTGATTTCGAAGAAACGGTTGGGTCGACCGACTCAACGACCTCAGCACAGACAAACGACTAAAACCAAGTTCGTTGTCACACTCAATACATGACCACGACCATCGAACAAGACGACATCGACGACCTGATTCCGGAATCGCACATCTCGCTCGAAGAGCCGCCCAGCGAGAAGGACGACTGTATCGAATATCTGCTGGATCTCATCGAGAGCTCCGGACGAGTGACTGACCGCGACACGGCACTCGAAGCGTTATTCGCTCGCGAACAGGAGACGACGACAGGCGTCGGCATGGGTATCGGAATCCCACATGCGAAAACGGACGCCGTGACGTGCCCGTCGGTCGCGTTCGCTCGCTCGACCGACGGTGTTGACTTCGGAGCGATGGACGACGAGCCCGCGAAGCTGCTGTTCATGATACTCGTTCCCGAAACAGGTGCCGAAGACCATCTCGAGATTCTCAGCTCACTGTCGCGGGCACTCATGCACGAGGAGGTACGTGAATCCCTCTCCGCCGCGAAAACGTCCACTGACGTCCAAGGGACTCTCAAGGAGGCACTTGCATGACCGAACGAATCGTCGAGATCGTACCGGACGCTGGCCTTCACGCACGACCAGCCTCGAAGTTCGTCGAGACGGTCAACGAGCACGATGCGACCGTGAAACTCGGTCGTGCTGATTCCGACGACCTCGTGCCTGCTGGGAGTATGATCTCGATCACCAGTCTCGGCGCCAAATGCGGCGAGGAAGTTCGTCTCGTCGCTGAGGGTGACGATGCCGAATCGACACTCGATGCACTCGAACAGGTGTTGACCACTCCGGAGGGCGAGCGAAACGACTCATGACCAACGAAACACTCGGTGGAACGGGTGTCACACCCTGTAAAGGAGTGGGTACCGTCGTCTGGTATCGACCGGATTCAGCGCTCCCGAGCAAGGATGACTTCGAGAAAGTCGCCTCCACTAACCGACCGATGGAGCGTGACCGCTTCGAAACCGCTCGTGAAAGGGCGCATATCGAATTGGAAGCCGAACGAGACCGGGCGGCCAAGCGCGTCGGCGAAATGGAGGCCGCAGTCTTCGATGCACACATGCAGTTCCTCGATGATCCTCAGATCGACGAGGGCGTGAGTGCCGCTATCGATGAAGGGTTTCCTGCCGAATCCGCCGTTCAACACGCGTTCGAGGATCCCATCGCAGATTTCGAGGAGATGGATGGCCGGATGGCCGAGCGAGCGGACGACCTTCGAGACGTCCGTGATCGACTCGTTCGTCTCCTTACTGGCAGTGAACGCGTGAACTTAGCAACACTGCCACGAGGATCGGTTGTCCTTGCTGAGCGATTGACGCCGAGTGATACCGCTCAGCTGGATACCGATCGAATCGCTGGCTTTGCAACCGTCACCGGCGGCCGCACCTCACATGCGGCTATCGTTGCCCGATCCCTTTCGCTCCCTGCAGTTGTCGGTGTGGGAGCAACCCTCGAAACCATCGAAGACGGTACTAACGTCATCATAGATGGAGAAATGGACGAGGTTTGCGTAGATCCCAGCGAAGACCGAATCGCTGCCATCGAAACCGAGACGGATGTTTCCGTGATACATGACCGCGTTGCAACGGCCGATGGCACTGAAATCGAAGTCGCCGCGAACGTCGGCAGTCCCGCTGAACTGAAAGGAGCCGTCGGGCAGGGTGCTGACGGCGTTGGCCTCTTTCGCACGGAGTTCCTGTTCCTGGATCGTGAAAATCCCCCAACCGAACAAGAGCAGTATACGACGTACGTTGACGCGCTCGAGAGGTTTCCGGACAGCCGTGTCGTCGTTCGAACGCTCGATATCGGCGGAGACAAACGGATTCCGTATCTCGACCTCCCAGCGGAGGAGAACCCGTTCCTCGGCGAACGTGGGATTCGACGGTCGCTCGGTCCCGATTCGGACCTCTTCGAAACGCAACTGCGAGCCCTCTTGCGAGCGGCAGCGAACGCCGATGGTGGAACGTTGAGCGTGATGTTTCCGCTCGTTTCAACGGTCGATGAACTAGACGCCGCACTCAACCGTATCGATGCGGTCGCGGAGTCGCTGGATGCCGCGGATACCGATTACGCGTTACCGGAACTCGGTGTGATGATCGAGACGCCGGGGGCCGTTTTCAGGGCCGAACAATTCGCTGCCCGCGTCGACTTCCTCAGCATCGGGACGAACGACCTCGCCCAATACGTCATGGCTGCCGACCGGGAGAACGAACAGGTCGCACACCTACATGACCCGTTGCACCCACCAGTCCTCCAGGCAATCGACCGAAGCGTCGATGCTGCGCACGACAATGACGCGTGGATCGGGATGTGTGGTGAAATGGCGGGTAACCCCGAACTATCCGAGTTACTCGTCGGTCTTGGGTTCGACGAATTGAGCATGAGCGCCGTTACCCTGCCGAAAGTGAAGACCAATATAGCAACAACAGATCAGATGCGTGCACGTGACATCGCAGCACAAGCACTAACCGCGGAGACACGATCCGACGTCGAAAGCATCATCGAAGATCAATGAAACTAATCGCAATCACATCCTGTCCGACCGGAATCGCACACAGTCAAATGGCCGCCGAGAATCTAGAAACGACTGGAGAGACGATGGGCCACGACATATCTGTCGAAGTTCAGGGAGCGATGGGTGCCCAAAACGAACTTTCGACGGAAGAGATCGACGCAGCGAACGCAGTCATCATCGCAGCCGATACGGCCGTCGATCGCGACCGATTTCAGGGAATTCCCCTCGTGAAGGCAACCGTCAAGGATGCCGTCAACGACGCCGAGAGTCTGATCCGTGAAGCCGTCAAACTCGCGGGATCGGACGCACCCGCCGAAACTGAATCGCAGGCGGATAACGATGAAGAGAGCGACGAGGCGCTCACAGGGAGCGAGTCTAGTCGAAAACAAAAACAGCTCGGTGGCGATCCGTCAAAGGGGTTGTTTGCCCGACTCAAGCGTCTTTTTAGCTAGGAGTGGTTCGGAGAAGTTCCACGGATGCACGAGGGGGGTTCTTCAGGGCGTAACCCCGAGGTGGTTCGCACACAAGCGTCGGTCAGTGTCGAAGCGAGTTTAGCTCGTTCTTTTTCGAGATCACGTTGTTACTCCGTCGACAACGTGTACATCGGCATCCTGTAACCACTTCCTGTGCTCATCCGATAGCTTTTCGTCAGTAACAAAGACGTTTATCTGGTCGAGGTTCCCGAATCGCTTGAAGCTCCGTTTGCCGAGCTTCCCGACATCGGATACGAGGACGGTTCGCTTCGAGTTCTCTATCATGAGTTCCTTCATTCGCGCTTCCTCGGCGTTCGGAGTCGTGAGAAAACCCTCTTCGTCGATACCGTTTGTCCCGAGAAATACGATATCGAAGTTAGACGATTCCATGAACTGTTCGGCCGTCGGACCGACGAGGGCTAGTGTCCGTTGACGAAGTGACCCGCCGGTGAGTTCGACTTCGACTCCCTGTTCTCGAAGCTCGAGTGCGATCAGTGGGGAGTTGGTAACGCCAATAAACTGATCTTCCGACGACGCCTTTTTTGCGACTTCCATGGTTGTCGTCCCCGAATCGAAGAAAACGACGGTACCGTGATGAATCTCTTCGACAGCGCGTTCTGCGATGGCGGTTTTACCCGTGAGGTTCTGTACCTTTTTTTCTCGAACGTTTTTTTCACCGCCGACGGATGCAATCGGGACTGCACCCCCATGCGAACGTTCGATCAGTTGCCTCTCTTCAAGGTCGGTTAGATCACGTCGAATCGTTGCCTTCGAACAGCTCATTTCGTCGGCTAGTTCGTCTACAGAGCAACCGTCTCGCTCCAAGACGTACTCTACGATATCGCGTTTCCGTTGTGCTGGTAGCATTCTCCTCGGGTCTCGTATGTCTGATTGCTTTACCCGTAGTTTATAGTTGCTCGTGATCGTCAATTTTTGTTTCGAAAGCTTCGTGAAGAAACTCATCATGGCGACGGTTTAGATATGAAGATATCCAAAAAGTACTAATGGTTATCCGGTCACCATTTTATCACCAAACGACCATCGTTTGCTCGTCCTGACGTCGAGTGTACAATCAGACAACACGCATTATGTCCCAATCCAATCAGAACACTACCCGTGGGGAGCACGAATCGATACACAGAGAATACATATTAGGGGTCCAAATCGTCGCTGTAGAATGCCTCGACGGAAAAGGAACACAGTACCAATTCGATGCACCAGGTCACATCGAGGTTCCGTTCGAAAATCCGGATATGGCAGAGTTGTACGCCGACGTTTATTTTGACGTGAACGGTTTTGAGGAGGCCGGAACTGGTGAGCGTGGCGTTCCCCCGGAGATAATCCAGGCTGGCCGTGATACACTGGCGGCGTACTTCCTCACCCAACCCTATTCGGATATCAACTGGGTCGCTTCGTTCTACGGCAAAAAGCCGACCGAGATCGAACGATACGTCGCTTCGGTTCGGAGACGCGCCCAGGAGATTCGCGAGAGTGCAGAGGAAAGGGGAATGGAGTAAGGGGTTCTCGGATTCGCCACACCATTCCGATCGTACTCGTGTGTCAGAGAGTGCAACCTCCGTCGTCTCGTTCGACGCATTCTACCACGTTTTGTCTCGACAGACGAACTGCAATCGCGTTTTAACAAAGAAGGTAGCTCGTTCGTCGTTGCGGGAGTTATCGCCCCTACGTATCGGATTCGGTCTCGTCCGATCCGTTATCTCCGCCCTTTCCGCGGCGTCCAGCGTCCTCGTTTGGATCGTAAACGTACATGCAATCGTTGCTGTACGACCGTCCGAACTTATCCGCGTCTTCACAACAAAGAACGCGACCATCATCCATCACGTAGATATTGTCGACGTTAATCAGGGCATCATCCGCGATGGCGGCAGGATCGGTCGCATCCGGGCCAACGATGACGGATTCAAGCGTCGAAACGTTGTAATCGTCCTCGAGCGTACCCCGGTAAACGACTCCGCCATCCACGCGTCCTAGCTGGAGGTCTCCCTGGTCATTAGCCATGTCATCGTTGAGTTCGGAGATAGCAAAATAAATGTCGTCGCCCGGACCGGCATCGTCATGGCTGTCGATTCCTTCAGCCTTGTTGAACTCGATGGTCGCGCCGATCTCCTTGGCGGCTGCACGCGTTTCGAGGAATGGAACCTTTCTGAGTTCCTCGTCGACGGCCATCGGTCCATCCCTTTCGTACTGGGTTGCCCACTCCACTATCTCTTCGTTCGAGATGTAGTTCCGGTTACCGTTCTCGATTACCTCCTTGTCGGCCTCTTCGAGTGCCATTGGTAGGTCGTCCTCCCAATCGGTGGTGGCGTGCGTTTCCAGATACTCCACTTGGGATATGTCGTCGTATTCACTGATCCAAGCTTCAATTTCGCGGTTGGTGGCGTGACCCAACGCCATCCACTCGAGTTCGAGATCGACGTCGGCAGGTGGATTCTTCTTTGCAGCCTCCTCGTTGACTACTTTCGGAGCATGGAGGGTTCCTGCGATATCCATCGGATCCTCGTAGCTTGGAATCTCCTCGTCGGCAACGAACTTGTAAATTCCCTTGCTATCGCCGTCAGAGCACCCATAAACCGTTCGCAGGTCGTTTTGGATGTCCGGTGCTTCCCATGCTGCGCGGCCCATCACGTAGTACTTCACCGGCTGTGGCGTCTCCGCGGCGGGTTCGCGTACATCGACGAAATACCCGTACCGATATGGATTCGGATAGCAGTCGGAGATCGGGGTCGGAGTGTTCCGGTCGTCACAGGATTGATCGACCGGATCCGCACCGAGGTAATAGGCGAGGAATTCGAGACCCGTCAAAGCCCAGTAGCCCTGAATACTCCACGATTCATCACCATAATATTGCTCGATGGCTTCTTGGATCCCGTTTGGATTCGGTCGGTTCCAGAACTGGCTTGCACCAATGAGACCATTTCCGGTTCCCTGCTCTACGATGTCTCCAACTGTTGCCGTGAGAGAGACGCGCGTATGGGCGTAGTTTTCCTCCCCGGATATCATCGTGTTCCAGGGCGTGAGATCGCCATAGCAATTGATTCTCGTCCCACCGAGATCACGTAATGGCTCGGTGTTAGCGATGTTGATCGCGTTCTCCAAGTCGGCAACCCACTCGCCGTTCGGTTCCTGAGAGAGCGGGATTCGCGAAATATTGCCCGGGCTGTTTTCCCAATTCGTGAAGAGATATCCTTCCGTCCCTTCGTCGTTGGTCGCGACGAACTGGTTACAGTCGGGATTGTACGCAGCGTCCCCATACTGGGTACCCGCGAACGTTTCCAAGGTGATGTCCATTCCGTCCGGTGTTTGAGTAACGCCAAGTCGTTCGGTACCGCCGTTGATCGGGTCACCGCCCTGAGCTAGGAACTCGTAATCACCGTTCGCACCTCGAACAGTGCCTTTTTCTTCGTTGGTTTGCGGTGTCGAGAGTTCGGTAAAGTCGTCGTTGCCCCCGTCCATGGCAAATTGGAAGCCCTTAAAATATCCAATTCCAGATTCGTTGTACGGTGCCGGGTTATCGCGACTAGGATGTTGAAGGCTGTAAAGGGGAGTTCCGTCCCCAAAGACGAACGGGCCGGTAACTTCTGCACCGAACGCAGTCGATGAGAATCGTTTGAGTTCTCCTTTCACGGAGGGTGCTCGTGGCGTGTTTTTGTCTTTGTCCGCAGAAGATTGGGTGCTCGCGACCCCGGAGACACTCGCTCCGAGAGCGGCAGCAACTGACGTTGACATCAACTTTCGTCTGGTAAACTCCACCATGTATTACAGAGCACTATCATTAAGTGTTATAAATTTGTATCTAAATTTAGCATCATGAGTAGTACTATATATATCCTATTCGGAACATGCATATTGTGAATGGAGCGATCCCCTGCGGGATGTGGAACGGTGTCGCTGAGTAACGGGAAACTAGGAGAGTAATTTGAGAATCGTTCGCTGAAGATCGTCTGGAGAGTGGGCGACAGAGTCAGTGTGGTCAGTAGCCGGCACAGTAGTGTTGCGACGAAACCGAATCACAGTACTTCCCGCTCGTGCTGCCGCTTGGGCACCGTTGACGGAGTCTTCGACCACGAGGCAGGTGGCGGGAGGGACGTCAAGTTCGGCGGCTGCGTGCTCGTAGATGAAGGGTTCCGGTTTGCCTGGTCGATCGATTTGTTCAGCACTCACCACAGTGTCGATCGGTGCCAGATCGAACCGCTGGATAACCGTTTCGATCCAATCCGCCGGCGCTGATGACACGATTCCGACCTTGACCCCGCGGTCGCGAAGCAGAGCAAAAAAGTCCGGCATTCCGGGCGTAATCGAAACTTGCTCGCCATACACCGTCTCCGCAGCCGTTTCGAACCGGCGTTCATAGCGTTCGGGTCCGCCCGGAAGACCATACGTCGTTGCGAGTTCTTCGAGGCTCTCGCGGAAATTGCGCCCGTTCACGTCCGCCAGCGTTGGGTCGCCGGTTTTTGCGTGGACGAAAACCTGGTCACGCCAGAACTGTTGCCAGAACGATTCCGAATCGACGAGGACGCCATCCATATCGAAGAGGACGGTCTGAAATCGAGGCATGCTCTAACCCTTCGGCTCTCATGATAAGCCGATTTCGGCTTCGTGAATAATGGATGGATTGGAACGAGATGACCGATGGAACGTCGAGTTATCCCCGAGATAACGTCCACGTTCGGTTTTCTTCTTTCATGTCGGCCAGGTATTCATCGAGTGCGGACTGCATACCGATGAATAAACCGCATAAGAATATGACCGCCGCTGGTGTTCGGGGTCCAGAGCGCGATTTTTTCGAACGGATTCGAAATGACAGATTCATCATTAGGACCGATACCCCTTCTACCAACGACTGAAACTCCCCTCGTCCTATTTTGGGATAGTTACCGAACGCATTCGTCATTTATAGCACTGGCCTCGGCATCCGATCTCCGAATCACGAAACTCATCCGTTGCTCAGATTCTCAACCGGTTATATTGGTTCACATCCTCCGCAAAGGTCACGTCTCCATGAATTTTGAGAACCAAGTCTCTAGAAGGCCAGTAAGGATACTGGCAAACCCAGTCCCGTCACTCCAAAAGGCGACCTCGTTTTGATTTTCGTCATGAATCGGGACGAGCACGCTCATGAGAATGACATCCGAATCGATCGCCAGAACCCGGCCACTCCGGTCGTTGTTGTCCGGTTTCATCGGGAATTGTGACGCTTCGAGACCACGCTCTTCAAACAGCTCACACACGTCGGGGTTTCCGCTCGTGATGAAAACGTCAATACCGTCATCTCGTGCCTTCGAAAGTGCCGTTATCACGTTCTCGTCCAGCATCATTGGATCACGAGCACCAAAGATTATTCGGCTATTCGCGTTGCTGATGAGTTGAGCGACACGATCGTTGATCGTCTCCTGCCCTTTTATCGTCCAAATGTCCTCTTGCGTTTCCGTTTCGTCTATTGGCTGTTGTTGCAGGGAGTCGAGTGCCTCGAAAGCTCGATCCTGCTCACGTTCGATTTCGGCCTGTAGATGTGCACGCGCCTCATCGAGTCCCACAGCGCGGAATTGGCGGGGGTTGGATTGCTGAACATCTACGAGTCCTAATTTTTCTAACCCTTCGGCGGCGCCGTACACCTGTGAACGAGGCACATCGCTGTTTTGGCTGATTTCACTTGCAGTCGCCTTTTCGATCGGCTGCAAGGCACAGAAGACCTGAGCCTCGTACTTAGAGAGTCCAAGTCGCTGTAATGCAGCTATCGCGTCGGCTTCCGTCGAATCAGTCATTTGTTGTTCCCACATCATCCATCGTAGATTTGTCTATCGGTCCGGATGTTATCGTCCCGCCCGGACCTAAGTACCGAGTCCAAAGGGCGAGTAAACTGGGTAGCACGAACACACTCGCAAGGAACGAGTAGATGATCGTGAGACCCGTGATGATCCCGAATTGCTGAAGCGGGGGCAGGATGGCGAACACGAGAACACCGAAGCCACCAACGGTAGTCGCAGCACTACCTAGAAGTGCCCCACCGGTTCCGGTAACGCTCTTTCGCATCGCAACCCATACTGATTCTTGTTCATCGAGTTCGTGGATATAACGCTCGCTGAGGTGGATACTGTACGCGATTCCCAATCCAACAGTCAAACTCGTGATCAGTCCAGTAATCACGTTGAACGAAATTCCGAGAACGTACATCGTCCCAAGAATCCAGGAAACACTGAATGCCACCGGGAGCATCGTGATGAATCCGAGCGTCGCACTGCCGTGGAGGAAGTAATATGTGATCATCAAGAAGATGAACGTCGCTCCAAGCGTGATAAGGAGACTTTCGATGACGGAGTTGAGCAGTTGATCTTGTACGATTTTGAATATGATCGGCTGCCCCGTCGCAACGGCGCTGAGACTACTGTCTTGTTCGATCGTCCCGGCGACTGCATTCATCTGTTCACTGACTGCGCCACCGCTTGCGCTTCCTTTGACCGAGACAGTCATGTGAATTGCCTTATACTGACCATTGTCAGTTCGGTAGAGAACACCTTTCGCTTGGTCCGGTGCAACCGTATACAGTTTATCGTAGACTCCCTTCAGATTCCGATCAGGGACACCATCATCGTTCGTATCTGCATTCTCGAATGTCGTTGCAAACGAATCGTTCTGGTTCGCAACGGATTCCATGACGGAGAGTGGACTATCGATGTCGGGCTCTCCACTTGAAAGAACGACGGTCGTATCTTTCTTGGCTGCTTCGTTTTCGGCTTTTTCGATCGTTTCGAGCGTCGTCGGTTCGGTTACATCCCCGCGTATCAGTATTTCCGCATTGGAATCCTGACGCAGGAAATTGTTGTTCACGTAATCCAGCGAGGATTTTACCGTATACTCACCGGGAGCGAAGGGCTCCGGCAATTCGGTCATCACACCTGACGGATCGCTCGCTAGGAAATCCTCCTGTGAGAAGCTCGTATCGACTTGTGCTGCACCAGCACCGCCGAGGACGGTGAGAATCACGGCGATAGCGAGTACGACGCGCGGTGCTTTGCGAGCGGCCGTTGCGCCACCAGCAAGCGCCGTACCAAGTCGCCCTCCACCGGTTCCGAACGCTCGTTTCTCTCGGTTCCAACCACGAGATTCTAGAACCGAGTCGAGTTCGGTTTTGAGAGCTGGAATCAATACGCCGAAGATGATCAGTGCGGCCGTAATTCCCACCGAGCTAACGATACCGAACTGGCGAATCGGGGGCACGTCACTGACGAGGTTCGAAAGGAACCCAATCACGGCAGTAACGGTCACGAGAATCAACGCGATTCCAAGGCTCGATAGTGTGACCTTCATCGACTGTTCGACACCCTCAGTCCGACCACGCTCTTCGCGGTGGCGCATGAAGACGTGGATGGCGTAGTCGATCGAAAGTCCGATAAGCAATACCGGAACCGCAATGAAGATCTGATTGAAGTTGATACCTGCCCAACCCATGAAGCCGAACGTCCATACGAGAACGAGACCGATACCGAAGAGTCCCAAAATGATATCGAGAAGGTCTCGGTAGGCAAATACCAAAACGCCGAGAACGAATATCACCGCAAGGGGACCCACGATGAGGATACTATCGCTCATCGATCTCTGGGTCTCGTCCGAAATAATACCGCTACCGAAGACGAGGACACTCGACTGTTTCGTGTCGAACTGCTCATTCGCAATCGCCTGCATGGCAAGCTGCGAATTCATGATTCGGTCGCTCGACGTCTGACTACTGCTGATTTCACCCTTCGCCCGTTGAGTAACGACGATCATCGTCGCGTTCGCGTCCGTACTCCCTGCCTCGTAGCTGGTGGGCATGAAGGCGAACGCACTACTCTCACTAGTACCTGTACCACCTAAACTAGAGTTTTCCGCAAGAACCGTCGTGGTTGCGTTGTCAATTTCCGATTGGTTGTGCGACTCGAGGATCGACAGTTGCTCGGAGAGTGTAAGGTTGGGCCGCTCTTGAAGGGCCTGCTGGTCGTTCTTTAGCTCGTTACCGTCCGCTTTGAGCTCTTCCTGAGCGTCTCTGAACTCCGCAAACTGTTCTTGGAGCTGTTGGCCTTCTTTTTTGAGCTGCTCGGAATCGTTCTCCAACTCATTTTGTGCTGTTTTCAGTTCTTCCGATTCCGTTTCGAGCTCCCGTGAGTCTTCCTTGAGTTGCTGGCTTCGCTCTTTGAGTCGCTGTGATTCCGCTTCGAGCTCGGCCTGTTTTTGTTCCAGTTCCTGTTGGTCTTGTTTGAGCTGAGTGGACTCCTGCTGTAATTTCGCCCCTTTTTGGTGTAGTTCATCCGATCTGTTTTCAAGTTCAGCACGTTCCGCCTGCAACTGCTCTGCTTTGTCTTGGAGCTGCTGAGACTGTTGTTCGAGCTCTGCTCGATCCGACTTTAGCTCGGCTGCCTGCTGTTCGAGCTGTTGGGCATCTTCCTCGAGTTCTTCGCGATCTTGCTGAAGTGCAGCCGATTCGATTCCAAGCTGAGTCAGGTCAGCAGCCAATTCGGCTTGTTCCTCTCGAAGTGAGTCAAGACGCTGTTTATACTCGGTATCGTTGATCGTGCCGTTTTGGTATGCCTCTTCGATCGCAGTTCTCCGCTGTTGCAAACTCTCGTTACGCGCCGCGAGCTCCTGTCGGGTTTGGTTAATCTCTTGTGCACGCGACTGCAGGTCCACCTGGCGTCGTTCGAGTTCGGACCGACTCTGATTGAGTGCTTGAGCACGCTGCTTTAGCTTATTGCTCCGGTTTTGAAGTTGTGCCTTACTCTCGTTCAGTTGTTGAGCTTGTTCTTGTAGCTCTTGACCGTCTGCTTGGAGTTGGGCTTTGCTTTGGTTGAGTTCGTCAGAGCGCTCCTGGAGTCGTTGTGCACGTTGCTGTAGTTCTTCACCCTCGTTCTTGAGTTTCTTAGCGCGCTGTTGAAGCTCCTGTTTACTCCGGTTGAGTTGGTTGGAACGTTGTTGCAGTTCCTCCCCACGTGCTTGGAGGTCCGCCCCTCGTTCTTTGAGTCGCTCACCCCGTTGTTCGAGTTCTTTTTTGCTTTCGTTGAGCCGTTCCGATCGGTTCTGAAGTTGTTTACCCCATTCGGAAAGGTTCTTTTTTCGTTGTTGGAGGCGCTCAGCACGGGATCTAAGACTACTCACTTTGTCCACTTGAGAAGTGGTCATAGCGATGATGTTTGCTATCCCGATCGTCGGAGAGCCGCTGGTAAGTGTTTGGTTTACCGTATTATTATTTCGCAGTTTTTGCTGTAATTTTATTTGGTTTTTAAGCGATTCCTTGGAGAGTGTATTATTATTCCGGACGATTATTTGAACGCTAGTCGTATTATCCGATCCAGTTGAGAAGTTCTCATTAATGTAACTCTGGGCTTTGGCTGCTGAACTGCTATCACTCTGGAACGAATCGAGCGAAGACGATTGACCAACCATCGATGCCCCTGATCCGAGGATCAAGGAAAAGACCAAGAGGAATATAATGAGTAGACGACTGTGTCCGATTATCCCATTGCCGAGTTTCTCAGGTAGTGACATACTCACCACATGTTATCAGGGACTTCAACTTTGTTTGTAGCAAACTACTCACAACCATTGTCGTTATTCACATACTCACAAGATAGTCATATTCTTTCCGGATTTCGAACATTATTTCGCTCATGTGATAATAATATCCGATACAGCCGCTATTCGGCCCAGAGATGCCAGAAAAACCAAAATACGTTTGAACATATTTTCAACCACTCTATATTTTTTAATCAATTTCCCCGCCCAAAAGGGAGGATTAGAATCGATTTTTCGTTCCATTTGTTGGCGTGAATCTGTGAATGCTAGCGTCTATTTTATCATCATTATGACTATTTCAGCAACCGATTTGTACTGTTAGCTGTCGTGGTCGATTGGAGATCGACACTTACTCGGCTCGAACGTCGAATTTGGGAATAGCCAGCGACGTCACTTACTCTGTGGTAGTGAGCCCGATCAAGCTTCTCCGTGATTCGTTTGTATGTCGTCTTCCCGTTCAGTGCTCGATGTTCTGTCGGTAGAGAGCGTAAATGAACGAATTGTTCGAATGAGCGATGTCCCGGTATTGACCGTCCACCAGCGCCGAAGTTGGCTCGCTCGAAGCTCTGTAAATCGGATCGAGAAGAGTAGTGATTCGCGGGAGGTATTGACACCCTCTCGTTCTTGCTCCCGTCGAGGATGTTGCTCAATTTCGGTAGAGACGAAATAAATCACCGCGGATACGGTCCGGATCGTGGGTACTCCGAAGGCAGTAGTTCGGTCGTCCAGTCCGGATACTCCCGTCGTTCGGTTCCCTCGAACGAGGAGTTACCGGACATCGCTGTAATCGCTCGAGCGTCATCCAAGCTCCAGACGGCACCGTCCTCGTGAAAGAGCCCGTTGATCATCCCCTGCTGGCGGAAGTGTAGTTCGGAGGCCGGTCGTAGCATAAGCGACCAAAAGAAGTTGCCGATATTTGCTGTCCGGATGACTCTGGCCATCGATGAATAGTCTGGAAACCGTGTATCGCCATCGAGTTCGGCAAAGAACGAACCACCCGGCCGAATTCGTTGCCATTCGGACAGCCACACGGAGGTTTCGTATTCGGATTGGATATGTTTCGCTTGTCGAAGCGTTCGGCGAAAATGGGACGGCGATTCCGCGAAATTATAATGAAATTGCAAGACGTCCATTCCCCACTCCAAGTAGTCGGTATTGTTGGTGAGACTCGTGGAACCGATCGTCAGCGGGATCGAACCACGTTGGAGGGTGAACAGTTCGGACATCGCTTTGACGAAGCGTCGGCGTTCGGGTCTCCAACCCGGTTCGTTCGAGAGCTCGATCGCAAGCAATCGGTCGTCGTCATTGTATCGCCTCATAAACCACTGGATGAAATCCCGAGGGTTGTTCCAGAGCGCTGGATTCCGCATCGTCCGTGTCGAGGGGGAAAACGTTTGTACCCCCGAATGGAGATCGGAACCAAGCAAGTTATCCAGCGTCGGTTCCTCGCCGATACTGTCGAAAAGCCCGAGCAAAACACGGAGACCGTACGAATCCGCGGTCTCCAAAAAATGCTCTAGTTTCTCGCCGTGTGCGTCGCGATCTTCGAGCCAATACTCGTAGCTAAGCCACGTTCGAATCGAATTCAAATTCAGGCGTGCTGCGTAGCCGAGATCACGCTCGATGACATCGGGATCATACTCCCGCCACATTTGATATCGATTGAACGCGCGTGTCGGTACGTAGACGGCACCGCGAACATCGACAGGGCCAGGATTCGAAGCCTGAGATCGATGGGGCGATGAACCGGTCGAAGGCCGTGGTGAGGATGCTTGTTTCGAACCGCCATCGTCAGTCACATGGCGAACCGTACCTACAGCGGAACCGGCGGTACATGCCGTTGCACTTGCTTCGAGAAACCGACGGCGACTAAGCCAATCATCCATTCCTAGAGAAGCGATAGTGGAGTCGAATTATAAAGACTGTTGTCGAGAAAAATGTAATAAACGAGTATTTCTTCGACACTCAATTCGTACCGACAGTTCGAACGACGAGTACGCCTTCGTTCTCGTGTACGATTCGATATCGATCGCTTCGTTCGAGTGAGCGATACATCTCGCTAGTTTGGAAGGCAGTCTGTCCCCGAACCGTATACTGCCCTTTCGGGATGTAGAGATAGTCCGGTTGTTTGGGCTGCGTCTGGAGATTGGCCGTCAAACACTGCGCAGTGTGACACTCAGAGAGAGTGATATAGGAATCCTTCTGGTACTGATATGCCTCCGGTGTTTTCCACTCGACGCCCCACGGACCGACCAGAATCGTCCGATCTGAGAAATACGGAAACCATTCCGCGGCATCGCCGAGAACCACGAACTGTGCATCGGATTCCGTCTCCGACCGTGCCCAGGCCATCGCTTCGGTGTCTTCGTGATCGATAAACGCTGGCATCGACGATTGGCTTGCTACCGAGTACCCACCGACGTACATGACACCAAGGCATGCGAGCAATCCGAGTATGAGCGCCGGAACAACGACGTGTGATGTGACCGTCCGATGTGAATTCCGAAATCGGGCGTGGATCACTGGCACGATATCGGTCAGCCCGACGGCGATAATCATAACACCGGGGATGAACGCGAACCGTATCTCGTCCATCAAAAAAACAGCGGCCACGAACCAAGCGGGAAGGAAATACTGTCGTCTGGTAACTACGTAGTAGATTCCAAGACAGAGGAGTACATACCACAAAGCAGCGGCAGGGAAGCTAACAAAGGGGTCATCGAGACGTTCGAAAAACATCATCACTCCAGCACCCAACCCACCGTGGGTACCAGCCGCTGATGTGAAAACGGAAAATCCATGCGACGTAACGACCTGTACGATCCAGGGACTAGCGATCATCAGACCACCTCCAGCGACGATACTCCCACTGAGTAACCCCCTGATCGACCGATCCTCGATGAGGAAAAAGAGGAGGTAACTCACGCCGAAAAAGACGGAATATGTCGGGTGTGTCAAAATTATTGCACCGAAGAGTATCAATGCAGCGAACAGTGTAGATCGTCGTCCGTGACGGAATAATCGAATGCCAACGTAGAGTCCCGAAAGGAGAATCAAGAAAGCTGGCGCACGAACGATTCCGCCCGCCGAGAGATGCCACTGAAGCAGCATGGGAGTGATGGTAGCGATAAGGGCTGCAATCCCCGCTCGCCTCGGCGATGGAAGAAATTCGCGAGCGAGGAAATAGTACGGAACGAATGCGATGGAGGTGACAAGTGCAGGAATCGCACGCGTGATTACGAGTGGGGGAACACCGGCCTCGAGGAGCAGCGCGGTAGCGTAGAATGCGAGTGGAGGATACGCGAAGGGAACACCGCTGGAAGTATATCCGGCCACGTGTGTTGGAAGCGCATAGTTTTGGCTCGCGATGGTTTCGGCCGTTTTGAGGAAAAGTCCAGCACCGTACGCCGGATATGGGTGTGTAACGAGATAGACACCGCTCATCAAAAGGGAAGTAGTGAAAATGAAGACGATCCGGCGATGTCCACTAAAGAGGGTGGACAAGAAGCCTTCATAGAGTCTGCTGAAAACAGTCTCCACTCGGTCACCATAGTTATCAGTATTCGTTCTTGTGTTACTCATTATGAATACTCGTCAGTGATTTATATAGGATCCCCTAATCGTAATAGGGGTTGTGGCCACCATGGCTATCACTTAAGTAGCACGCGCCGAATAAGGTATGGAATAAAGTAAGTTAATAGTATTGATCACCACAAGGAATTCCATAACATAGAAGATGGTGCCACGATTACTGAAAATTTGACTCAACTAAACGGTCTTCAAGATGCAAATTGATTTATTTACCTCAGAACGCGAATATGAGAATATAAACGAATGGCTACTGGAGTACCTCTGGCTTACGCCTGCTCTTTTCATCTCCATTCTGGCATACAGTAGCTACCTCGCAACGCATCAGTTTCCAGCCTTCGGAGGTGGACTCTTCCTCTCGATTTCTGAACAGATAGCGAACAACGGATATCAGTTCCCTCGCATTGTGCCCCAATACACAGCAAACGGAGTTCCGTTTGCGTATCCCCCGTTGGTTTTCTACACGCTTTCGGCTCTCCATGGAGTCCTCGGTGTCGATTTGTTCGTCCTCACTCGTTATCTCCCGGGAGTGATCACTATCGCGAGTTTGATTCCGTTTTATCTGCTTTCCAAATCACTGCTCCAAACTCCTAAACGGGCAGGCTTGGCGAGTTTCGTTCTCGCAGTGACGCCGGCATTCGTTCGATGGCACTTTTCCGCAGGTGGTATCGTTCGAGCACCGGCGTTTTTCTTTTCGCTCGCTGGATTGTACACGGCGTTGCGTCTCTTCAAAACAGGTTCACGTCGCTGGATCGTTCCGACGATCGTCTGGTTTACGTTGACCGCACTAACCCACCCGGAGTATACCGTCTTTCTTACCATCGGTATCGCCGTCTTTACTGTGAGGTACGCACCAACAGTTCGGGGATTCACGGACGCGGCCCTCGTCGGGATCTTTGGCGTTGTTCTGACTGTCCCCTGGTGGGGCAGGATCATCTCCATCTATAGCCTCGATAACCTCGTTTCAGCATCGAGTTCACACGGTGGTCTCGGAGGCGGCCTTGGAGTAGTAGTGAATGCTTTTGTCACACGACAGCCGTTATCAGGGGGGATTTCACCGTCTCCAAATATCTATGGAGTGGTTCTTCTTTCGCTGTGGTATGCAATTCCCGCTGTTGGAGTCGTGTATTTACTCTCCGACCGTCGGTTCTTTCTCCCGTTCTGGCTTCTCCTCGTCGGAGGGATGACCGCAGAAACCCGATTCATCGCCGTAATTGGGTCACTGGTGACGGCCGTGTTTGTTCTCGATGGTGCCGTGCCTTGGATTGCACAGCGGATAGAACCAGTCCTCTCCCGACAACACACACTGACTGCGGTTCTCCTGGTGCTTTCGCTCCTTGGGGCAAACATCACGACATTGTACGTCGCCGGGGCAGTGAACGAGTATGAGGGGAGCAATTCGATGCCTTCGTTCATCGATGAACAGGATTACGACGCGATGCAGTGGGTACAACGAAATATCGATCCATCCGCCGAATTCATGGTCGTCGGCGATGCCGCGGAATGGTTCCCGTATTTAGCGAATCGGACGAACGTCGTCGGCCCATGGGGTGTCGAATGGGAACGTAGTTCGGTAGCATATCAGTGGCAACACACGGCATATCAGCGAATTTCGACAACCACGAATATCGATGACCTGAACAAAAACATCGCGCTTACCGAGACGAATCCGGACTACATCTACGTGCCGAAAGGCGTCTATACGGTTTACGGGCGCAAGCACAAGCAACAACGAGCGTTTATTACGGAACTTAATCGATCCGACGAGTATCGACAAGTATACCAAAATCGAGGCGTCGTCATCTACGAACGGAAGACAGACGTATCCACCTCAGATGGTGGATAAGATATCGTTCATTCAAACAGTGATAGAATCGTCTGTGTCGCCTGTTCAACATCCCAAGTCGAGGTGAATTCTCGCATCGCATTGGTCAGACTAGCCCGCGATGCAGGTGGAATCGCCAGTCCATGTGCTATCGACGGAAGTTGTGTCTTTGTGTTTCGAAACTGTTCAATTTGACGACGGAAGAAGGGATCGTATTCCGATTTCGGCACGTCTTTTCTCGGCGGAATCGAACCTCGGGTCTGCGTAAATTGCTGTTGCGCTTCGACCGAACCAACGTATTGTAGAAATTCGGGAAGTGCCGTTTCGGCTGAACTGTTCTTCGGGAATGGAAACGAATCCATACTCAGCAGGTACCGATCTTCCGTCCCAGGAAACGCGACAGAGTTCCAATCGGTTTCGAACGCGAAATCGTCGGTCCGAAACTCCGCTACAGCCCAATCACCTTGGTGAAAAAAGGCAACGTTCCCGTTTTGAAACTGTTTTGCTGCTTCGCGCCAGTTACTCGAAACGATACCGTCAGGGGACTGTTCATGATACGCATCGACAAGACGAAGCGACTCCTTCACCGCTCGTTCGTTCGACCGCACCTGCTCGTTGACGATAGACTGGTGCGTTTGTAAACCGGATTCACCCAACAACACCGACTCCCAGAGTTCTAGCGTCGGCCAGACGTTTTTTGTTGCGTGTACGACTCCTTTGTGGTCGGTCGTCCCTTCGATTAATTTCACGGTATCCACCAGCGCACGCGGTGTCCGAATGGAGCGTGGGTCGATACCTACCTCGTCCAATATTTCGACGTTATAGAAAAGGTTGTTTAGACGGTGGATACTTAGCGGAACGGCAACGAACGATTCGTCGATCCTGGACAGTCGTTTCGATATCGATGAAAATTCGTCCCACTCCATCTCTCGTAACTCGACCGCGTTCTGGAGACCCTGGAGTACCCCTGCATCCACGTACGTTCGGAGGTTTTGCCCCGACCAAGATTGCCACGAGTCAGGGGGATTATCGTCGATAATTCGCTTTTTCACGGTCGTTTGTAGATCGCCGCCCCCTCGACCAGCGATCGCCTGTTCGTCGATTTTTACATCAGGATGAAGATCCTGAAAACTGTCAAAGAGCGCAGTAACTGCATCTTTTTCGGCGTCCCGAGTCCAGGAATGCTGAATTTCGAGCGACTGCGGTTCGTCTTCCGCTTCTTGCTGCGTCGTCGTCTTTTCAACGTCGTTCTGATCGGAGGAGCAACCGGCAAGACTCACGATACCCATTACGCTCGCTGCAGCCGACTTGAGGCACACACGGCGCGTATACATAGAAGCTATTGATTAGATAGACGGTTGCTACTGTATTAAACTTCCATTTTGATCGGGCAGGGTTGTAGCCGATTTCGTGACCCACTCTCCGCTAGAGGGAGAATACCTCATCAAGAAATCAGAATGGATCGAGCCAGTCGTTCATCCGGTGATGTGGTCGGCAAGGATCGTGAGACTATCTGTGGTTATTTGGAACGCCAATCTACGCTCTTTCGTCTCGACGTTAATAGCGCCGGTTGATTTCGTGAGCCGAATATCGTTGCATTCTGCGGTATCAAAGTCACACTCGTTGAATTCTAATGAACGTTTCAGGTAAAGGAGGGAGCCAGGGACGAGAATGTCTAGCTCGGAGAGTAGCGTAGCGAATCTCTCGAACGCGATTTCTTTGTAGTCCTCTCGGTCTAGTATGTCCTCTTCGAACGTAACGAGCCCGTCATCGTGCACAGCCTCGCATTCGTGTCCGCAATACAGGAGACCATCGTCCGTTATATTACCGATAGCAGCCGTGACGGATTTACAGCAAACGGTGCAGTAACCTCGAATAACTGCGGTTGTTTGCGATCCTGTTTTGAAACCTGCTGTCACGAGCGCACTGTCCCAGGATCCAAACCGATTGTAGTATGTCATCCCAGAAAATGACCCGTGTTCATCCATCTCCTGTCGCTGTGGTAATTGGTTAGACTCGGCAGCTAACCTTCGAAGTTCGACAATGAGTTCATGGTCGGTAATGCTGTCTCCTCGGTATCGTCGAGTCGAGAGTTCTGCAGCCTCCAACGCTGCATTCCACGTGTCGTATCGCTCGATATACGTTCTCGGGCTGTGATCACCGTGGTGCCACATGTCTTTCATAGTCGGCGACCGACCTAGTTTATCGGCAAGTTCGGTCAGATTGCTTCGGAGTGCGTGTTCACTTACTCGAACATTTCCCCCCTGACGTTCGTTACTTGCCTCTAGATCTGCCTCAGCGAGAGCGTTAGACCAGCTATCGAACCGACGTCGATATGTGCCTGCGCTGTACTCACCAAGCTCATTCATTTCAGTCGTTGTCGGTGAGCGACGAAGAACGTCGGCCATTCGGCGGAGTTCGTCGATCAACTCCTGCTTGGAGAGCCCTTTTCGCTCGGAGTGATTATCGGGTGAAAGACCACTCGCCTCGAGTGCGGCCGTCCAGGAACCAAAATGACGATGGTAGGTTGATGCCGAAAATTTCCCTCGTTCGTTCATTTCGGATGCCGTTGGTGATTTACCGATCGAAGTCGCTAGCTCCTCTAGCTCAGCTAATAATTCGTCCTCGGTGATTTTCACGCCGCGTCGATACGGTTCCAATCCTGCTTCGGTTACGGCTTCCTTCCAAGAGCCAAATCGATTTGCGTACGTTGCAGGCGAATGAGGCCCTTGCTCACGCATGAGTCGTTTGCTTGGGGTATTACCAAGCTTTTGTGCGAACTGTTGGAGAGCGGTGAGTAGTTCCGTATCCGAGTAGATACTATCTGACTGGGAATTCGGAGAGAGTCCCGCTGCGGTGATCGCGTCATTCCATGATCCGAATCGGTATTGAAATGTGCTGGCTGAGTATTCGCCATGTTCGTTCATTTCCCGCATACTGGGAGTTTTACCTAGAAGAGAAGTTACCAGATGAATATCTGTAAGTAATTCATCGGTCGGTATACAACCGCACACATCAGTAGTTCCTGACTCGTCATCGTCTACCATGGTACTATTATTATTCAGATGTAATTATATTGGTTTTAATATGTGAATAGTACATCAACTACTATATATAAGGATGTGGGTTAAACTGTAGTTTTCATTCATAACCGTACCAGGAGGGACCGATATTAGTAATTTGTTGTACATGGAAAATAGTATTTGGGCATATATAATTATATACACCTATGGAACAAGGCCTAATTTGAAGCATAGTTCATGAAAACAAATTATCTTTTTTTAAATTATAAATTCTTTTATAGCCTCGATTCGGCGTATGAGAATGTCAATCAAAGACTTTGGAGATCGATGGCATGACAAACAAGCAAAACACACCTGACAAACTCAAACGGCGCCGCCTCCTTCAAGGGGTCGGAGCAATCGGAATCGCCTCACTTGCTGGCTGTAGTGGGAATTCAAACGACGGCAGTAGCCCGAATTCAGGAGGGCAGCAGTCGTCCGGCGGTAAACTGACTCTCGCGCAAGTCAAGAGTCCGCTCGAATTCGATCCGATCGTTCTCAACGATGTTCCATCCACACAGGTGGCTGATCGAGTATTCGAAGGGCTGTACACGTATGACTCCGGCATCAACCTCGTCCCGAAGTTAGCAAAAGGCGAGCCGAAGGTCAAGAACAAGGGGAAGACGTACGTCGTCGAGTTGAAAGAGGGAAGTAAATTCCAGAACGGCGACCCCGTGGCCCCTGAGGACGTGAAATACTCGTTCGAAGCACCAATCAAGGAGGAAACGGAGAACGCCGCGGAGTTGAACATGATCGACTCCATCTCGACGAGTGGAGACCGAACGATTCAGTTCGACCTCAAATACCCGTACGCACCCTTCAACAACGTATTGACGTGGTCCGTTGTTCCCAAGAAGGTTCGCGAGAAGGACAAAAAGAAGTTCAACAAGAAAAAGCCCGTCGGTTCGGGACCCTTCAAATTCGATAGTTGGCAAGAAGGGAAGATGGCCAAAATCTCCCGATGGGAAGATTATTGGGACGAGCCGAAACCGAATCTCGCCGAAGTCGAGTACAAGCCAGTCGAAGAACCGACGACTCGACTGACGAGTTTGCAAACCGGCGAGAGTGACGTTATCGAAGAGATTCCGCCCAAGCTCTGGAAACAAGTCAAGAACATGGGTGATGCGAGCATCGAGTCCACGGTCGGCATGGGCTACTTCTACCTCGCGTTTAACTGCAAGAACGGACCGACGGCCGATCCGAAGGTTCGTGAAGCGATCGACTACTGCTTCGACATGGATCAAGCGGTGTCGAATTTCGTCGAACCAACTGGTGTTCGCCAGTACAGTCCGCTTCCACAGCAGATTTCGAAGCAATGGGAGTTCCCATTAGATAAATGGAAGTCTATTGCGCACGGCAAGAACATCGATAAGGCCAAGCAAATGTTTGATGAAGCGGATTCAGTGCCGGACAACTGGAACGCGAACATCATCGTCCCGCCGGACGACAAGCGCGAACAGTTGGGTGTCACGGTCGCGAACGGCATCAAGGAGGCCGGGTACAACGCCAACGTCCAACGACTGGACTGGGGTGCGTTCCTCGACAAGTACGTCTCGGGTGACCCGAACGATTACAACATGTACACGCTCGGCTGGTCTGGCGGTCCCGACCCCGACGACTTCCTTTATTACTTCTTCACTGAGGAGTCCCACGGAACGACGGATGGTACCTTCTACAACGGTGTCAGTGACAAGGTCGTAGAAGCGCGGAAGAGTCCGGATCACAGCGAACGGAAAAAGTTGTATACGGAGGCCATCACTAAACTGCTAGAAGATCGGGCGCATCTTCCAGCATACAACCTGAAAAACAGCTATGGGATGAAAGACAACGTTCAAGGGTTCGAAGCGCATCCGGTGTTGAGCTTCGCCCTCGCGACGAGCTACACGAACGCCTCCATCGGTTCGCAGTAGCGCTATCCCCCCGTTTCAATAAAAATTATCGATAACATACATGGGAATAATTCGATACACTATTAGTCGTCTGCTACAGGCGATCCCGGTTCTGATCGGTATCGTAACAATAACATTTCTGCTTACGAATGCGATTCCGGGGGACCCCGTTCAGATCATGCTCGGTCCGTCCCCGAGCGCTGAGTTAGTCGAGGAAATCAGGGCACAGTACGGATTAAACCAACCGCTTCCGGTACGATACGTGAACTATCTCACCGCGGTCGCTCAGGGGGACTTCGGTCAGAGTATCTACTACCAGACACCCGTCGTGACGAAGATCATGGAGCGACTACCGGTGACGCTCCTGCTCATGCTCTCTAGTTTCACGTTCGCACTAGTGACGGCCATTCCGCTCGGCATCATCTCCGCGAAGCGTCGGAACCAGCCAACGGACCACATTTCACGTATCGTTGCCCTGTTAGGTGTCAGTACGCCGTCGTTCTGGATTGGCCTGATGCTCATCATCGTCTTCGCGTACCACCTAAACGTACTTCCAGCGACGGGACTGGTCCTCCCGTGGGCGAACCCCAGTTCAGTCGATGGAGCATCATCACAATCCGATGTTCTCTGGGAATCGTTCACCCATCTGCTCTTGCCGACCCTCTCGCTCGGAACCCTTCAAATGGCGGCGATTACCCGAATCGAACGGTCGTCGATGTTGGAGGTTCTTGAGCAAGAGTACGTGAAGTTAGCACGTGCTTATGGTGTTACCGAACGGACGATTCTGCGAAAACACGCCTTCCGCAACGCACAACTCCCGGTCATTACCGTCGTTGGACTCCAACTTACTTCCGCGCTCGGTGGGGCTGTGTTGACCGAGACGGTGTTCAACATCAATGGGATGGGACGGCTCATCATTACGGCGATCAACAATCAGGATTATCCGCTGGTCATGGGAACGACGATTTTCTTCGGCCTGACGTTCGTCATCGGTGTCGTGCTCACAGACCTTTCGTATGCGTACATCGATCCCCGCGTGACCTACGATGAGGTGAACTAACAATGGGAACAAGTGAAGCTACTGCAGAATCAGTCCGGAAACAGAATCAAAGCGATCACCCGGAGAGTGAAGAGAAAATAGAAGCACGCGTCGGCTGGCGATACACGCTCGAACAAATCCGACGAGACACGACTGCGAGAATCGGTCTATATATCATCGGTTTTATCGCGGCGATCGCCGTCTTCGCGTGGATAGACGCAAAATTGCTCGATTACGCCATCGCGAGTCGGTTCTGGTACAATCCCGTGAACGATCCCTCTAACGCCCAAATTCTCCTCCCACCGATCGGGATGGAGAACACGTTTGGGGCCGGGACGATGAAGTATCCGCTTGGAACCGATCACCGCGGCCGCGACATTCTCGTCCGACTCGTCTATGGGACCCGAATCGCTATGCAGGTCGGCATCGTTTCGACCGGCTTCGGGCTCATCGCGGGCACCCTCGTCGGCGCCGTCGCGGGGTATCACGGCGGGTGGATAGACGACGCGCTGATGCGCCTCGTCGAGACGCTTTACGCGATCCCGTTCCTCGTGCTCGTCATCGCGTTCATGGCCGCGTTCGGCCGCGATTTGACCTTTGCCATGATCGGCGTCGGTATCACGACGATACCCGTGTTCGCCCGGCTGATTCGATCGCGCGTGGTCAGCGTACGTGAGGAAGAGTACATCGAGGCGGCACGTGCCGCGGGAGTGCGTGACCGAAACATCATCCTCCGACACGTCATCCCGAACAGCTTCGCACCCGTTCTCGTGCAGGCGACCCTGCAGGTCGGCATCAGCATCCTCATCGTGGCCGGTCTCTCGTTCCTCGGCTTCGGCGCACAACCGCCGACGCCATCGTGGGGCCAGATGCTGAGCCAATCGCGTGGCTACATGCTTCCCGACCCGTGGTTCAGCCTGTGGCCCGGCCTCGCCATTCTCATCACCGTGATAGGGTTCAACCTGCTCGGGGACGGCCTGCGAGACGCGCTCGACCCACGAATAAACAACTAATCAGAAGATAATGACAGACACATTATTGCAAGTCAAGGACCTGAAGACACAGTTTTTCACCGAGGAGGGCGTCGTTCGCGCAGTCGATGGTATCTCCTTCGACGTGAAAAAAGGCGAAATCGTCGGCCTCGTGGGCGAAAGCGGGGCCGGAAAGAGCGTCGCCGCCCAGAGCATTCTCCGCCTCATCGATCATCCCGGCGAAATCGTCGGGGGCGAAGTCCGCTTCAAGGATGAACTGCTGTTCGGCGTCGAAGAAGGGCCGGACGGCGAATTGGAGACGCGCGACGAGATGCTGTCGAACGAGGAGATGCGACGGCGGATTCGTGGCAAGGAGATCGCCATCATCTTCCAGGATCCGATGGAGAGCCTGAATCCCGTGTTCACGGTCGGCAATCAGCTTCGGGAGTTCATCGAAATCAATCGCGGCCTCTCGAAAAAGGAGGCAAAGGAAGAAGCGGTGCACATGCTTCGCGAGGTCGGGATTCCAGAACCCGAAGCACGCTACGACAACTACCCCCACCAATTCTCCGGTGGGATGCGCCAGCGTGTGCTCATCGCCATGGCGTTGGCCTGCGAACCGAGCCTCATCATCGCGGACGAACCCACGACGGCGCTGGACGTGACCGTCGAGGGTCAAATCCTTTCGTTGGTGAACGATCTGCAGGACAAATACGATACGAGTTTTATCTGGGTGACCCACGACATGGGGGTCGTCGCCGAGCTCTGTGACCGTGTCAACGTGATGTATCTCGGCGAAATCGTGGAACAGGCGACGGTAGACGACCTGTTCTACGATACGAAACACCCCTATACGCAGGCGCTTTTGGATTCGATGCCGCGCCCCGACCAGACCGTGCACGAACTAACCCCGATTCGTGGCGTGATGCCCGAAGCGATTAACCCGCCGCATGGGTGTCGCTTCCACACGCGGTGTCCCGATGCCCGAGAAGTATGTCAGGAGGTACATCCCGACTGCCGTGAGGTCACGGAGGCAGGTGAAAACTCTCACAAAGCAGCCTGTGTGAAGCACGACGAGTTCGATGTCGGCTACGATTTCAGCGATCCGATCGATGTTCGTGCGAAGGAAGGAATCACCGGCGACATCGTAACTGAGTCAACCAGAGGAGACGATTGATATGAACAACACAGTAACAACGGATAGACAAGTGGAGAACGAAGCAGCACCGAGTGAACCACTGGTCAAAGTGGAAGGACTCACGAAACATTTCTCGGATGGCGGTGGGTTTCTATCCGGGCTGTTCGGCGACGAACAGAGGGTACGTGCCGTCGAAGACGTTTCGTTCTCGATCCGCAAGGGGGAAACGCTGGGGTTAGTTGGTGAATCAGGGTGTGGGAAAAGCACGCTCGCCCGGTCTATCCTCCGCCTCATCGAACCGACCGACGGCGCGGTCTACTTTAAAGGAGAGAACGTGACTGCGCTGGGCGGGGAACAGCTGCGTGCTCAACGGAAAGACATGCAGATGATTTTCCAAGATCCGCAGTCGTCGCTCGATCCGCGGATGAAGGTCGGCCCAATCGTCGAAGAGCCGATGAAGGCTCACGGGATGTATGATGCGGATGAACGTGAAGAACGGGCGCGCGAGCTACTCGAAAAAGTCGGGCTCGACCCACAACATTACAACCGTCACCCGCACGCTTTCTCGGGTGGCCAGCGCCAGCGTGTGAACCTCGCTCGTGCTCTGAGTGTGAACCCGGATTTCATCGTCTGTGACGAACCGGTGACGGCATTGGACGTTTCGATCCAAGCACAGGTGCTGAACACGATGAAAAACCTACAGGAGGAATTCGGGCTAACATACCTCTTCATCGCGCACGACCTTTCCGTCATTCGCCACATTTCCGACCGCGTGGCGGTAATGTACCTCGGACAGTTGGTAGAGCTGGCGGACAAAGAAGAGCTCTTCGAGAACCCACAGCACCCCTACACGCAGGCACTGTTGGAATCCATCCCGGTACCTGATCCGCGTGAAGCGGGAACGCGTGGCGTTCTCGAAGGCGACGTTCCGAGTCCAATCGACCCGCCAAGTGGCTGTCGGTTCAGAACGCGGTGTCCGAAACTCATCGCACCCGCCGAATACGAATTTTCGGCCGAGGAATGGACAAATACGCGTCGTTTCCTCCGAGCTGTCGAGCGTCGAACGCTCGAACCCACAACTAAGGCTGATCTCGAATCCCGGTTTTTCGACGACGCGAAACCGAGTGGCGAGTCAGGGAATATTGTTGACAATGCGATCGGTCACGTCGTAAACGAAAACTGGGACCAAGCGTCCGAACTGCTCGTCAACTCCTTCGCCGAGCAGAGTATTTGTGCACAGGAGCTTCCAGCCTACGAAGTACCAACAGAGTATGGAACATCGCAACACTATGCTGCGTGCCATCGTCATCGTGATGATGTCATCGACAGCCGTCAAAAGTAGCCGAATCCCTTCAACGTCGTTCATAGGCGGTCTCTAACGAAGGGGTTCATAGTGTTGAGAGTCTAACTGGAAAGGGAAATGCTCCGAGAGGTTCTCTCGTTGATCGGCGTCATCGAACTCCTCACTCCGGAGGCACTCATCGACCGCGCCGAGCACGTCGCACTCGACAATCCTGGCGATTGCGAATTGAAGTTGTGGGTCGTTCCCGGTACTCGAGTTGAAGGACTCGCTCTTTTGATCCTGATGTGGCGAAGCGATGCCTCATATTCGGCGTTCAAGCGATTCCTCGGTATCATCGGGATTCTTGCACTGATGTACCCACATGAGTACGTCAGCTACGGTGCCAAACTCGCGTACACAGACGCCTCAAAGTGTAAGTGGAAACCATGGGTATATCTCGGGACTCTCCTGGTCGGGTTACTATATGTGCTTATCGCCCTTGGTGAGCTGCGGAAACGCTGAGTTCCGAAATCGGATTTGATATTGGCCAGCAGTTCATCTGCCAGCAACGCTACGGGACGTCGTGCACCGACCGAACAGGAGTGTTGTGAACCCTAGTAACTCAACGCTCAAAATGAGGATCGGAATCCTCGCCCACTGAGTCAGGAGGATGTAACGTGACTCAACGAATTAGAAGTCATAGTTGGTATAGTATACTAACGGGCAGTTCGGCGTGAACGGGTCTGAGTACCGCTGTGTGCCTCTTGAAGTCAGAGGCTGAAGTCAGAGAGAGATCGCAGGTCCTTAGACTTCGGTTATGGTTCACATCTTTACCCATCATTCGCACAGTAGAGATAGTTACGTCCGGGTATTCGAGTTCATAGACTTCGATATGGGTAGTTTTTTATCTACAGTTCTACTGATTGTGTATATGCCAAACCGTAACACGGAAACATCTGATGACGCTCTTTCAGATACCGCCGTGGACCCTGCAGTAGACGCTCCAAGGGACGATGATTCCGATCAAAAGACGATTCGTCAACTCCTCGAAGAAGATTCCGGTAAATCGGTCTTCGTAAACCGGAACCTCGTCGAGCCGGACACTATCATCGACGAAGAGCGCATCGTTGGCCGAGACGATCAACTTCAAGCCGTCGTCGCCTATCTCAAACCTGCGCTCCGCGATGAGCGGCCACCGAACATGCTCCTCTACGGTCCATCCGGTACGGGAAAATCACTGATTGTCAATGCTGTCTGCGGACAAATCGTCGAACTCTGTGAATCACAGGACATCAACTTCGGTGTCATCAGCCTCAACTGTCAACCGATCACGACCCTCGACCGAGCAGTCTACAAACTCGTCGAGACGGTCGCAAAAGACGTAGGCGTCGATACGGGTGTCCCAGCGACAGGCGTCTCTACCGAACAAAAGTACGAACGTCTCTATGACTTGATCAACACCTACTACGACTCGGTTATCTTCATTCTCGATGAAATCGATCTCCTCGTCGGCCGAGAAGACGAGCCCGCATACTCGAAATTGCTCTATCAGCTGTCGCGAGCAGGGAAGACGGACACTATTCACGGTACTGTCTCCGTCGCGGCCCTGACGAACGATCCAAAGTTCATGGAGAACGTCGATGGGCGGTCCGAAAGCTCGTTCAATCCCGAGGACATCCCCTTTTCCGACTATGACGCGAATCAACTCCGTGAAATCCTCGACCATCGTCGTGACGCCTTTCGAGACGGGGCCCTCAGTGATGATGTGATTCCATTGGTCGCGGCCTTCGCGGCCCAAAGCCACGGCGACGCCCGCAAAGGGATCGACCTCTTCCGGAAAGCTGGCGACCTCGCCGACCGGCAAAACGATGACATGGTCACAGAATCCCATGTCCGAGACTCGCAAGACGAAGTCGATAAAGACCGTATGCTGACTCAGATCGAGGGACTTTCCACACAAAAGAAAATATCACTCTACGCGACTGCAGCCGTGGCCGTACACACGTCCCATACCAGTACAGCAGTCCCGAGTCCAGTTGGCTATCAAGTCTACAAGTGGATCACTGAACTGCTAGACGCCGATCAGATGACGCGTGAAACCTATATCAAATACGTGAAAGAGCTCAACACGTACGGAATCGTTGACGCCGAACGCAAGAGCCGTGGCCGTGGTCAGGGAATGCATATGGAATTTTCCTTCTCGGATAATCCCCGCCCTATACTCGACCTCCTGGCAGAGGATTCTCGGCTCACGGCGATTGCCGATGAGACGGATCATCTCAAGACAATCGCACAAACGAAAATGCAGAAGTTTAAGAGTTCGTAATCGCCAGACTGCGGACAGTTTGACACCCCTGTATCGAAGTGAAACGATTCATGCTTTTCGACGACGGCACCAGTGTATTCTCTCCGTATCTACCCCGTCTTCGAAGTGTATCGGACGGTTTGTCTCCGAGAAGAGAACACGATTATCTCAAAATCAACGGACCAATCGTCGATACAACAGTCTTACTACCCTCTTATCGAAGTGTAACGAACAGCTATTCGAGGCAAAACAACCCTTCTCCCGGGATAACCTGCCAACCGCGTCATCGAAGTGTATTATTCCGGTAGATACCGTCTCAAGTACGGTTTCAATGCCTGAGGGTCTACACTTGAAGGACTACGGATATGTTGTCACCGACGATGCGTTTCAGTGAGTCTACTTCCCGAAGAAACTTGCTCATAGGGGGACGTCGGATAACCCCGTCATCGAAGTGTAACTGAAGGCGGAAACCGACAGCATGCGTTGACTTTTTACCCATCCGTTACCCCCTTGTCGAAGTGTAATATCGTGCTTGTGAGTTAGTTGTGATACATTGTGTTCTTGCTTTCAACGGTATTTGTAAGGATACACGAGACACATCTAACCACTCACCCCGTCATCGAAGTGTAACAGCAAATTCTCGGGCCGGATAGTACAGAAAATCGCGAGGAGCGGTGTTGGTGTTACGACCTCGTTCGAGCTGATCGCGGAGGGGTTTCTGCTCGCTCTCGATAAAGGCGAGTCAATGCTGTTGGTGACTTACTCCGCGGCAGACGACGGATTCGCGTTCAGGGGATGGGACGATCTACGTAAGAAACAACGGTGGTCGATACCACCCACACCCCTTTGTCGAAGTGTAAATCGCGTTCGGACTGGCTGCAATCGAGAGATATCGGTATATCCCTACCAAGAATTTCATCTCATCGGATATCAACTTGGTTTACGGATCTTGTTTGATGACTATCGGTTTATAGATTTCGGTTGTAATAGTCCAATAGCCAATATGCTGATTATTGGCGTCAACGACCCATCTACTGTCGATATGTCCGAATAATCGATCTCCTCGCGATTTCATCGTCCCACCGTTCGTGAGTTTACACTTCGATAACGGGGGGAGGGGGTTCGGCTAAATTGGTAACCCTTTCCAACGTAAACACTCTACAACCGTCGTTAATTTCAGGCCCCAAGTTGTCCTTCCTCGAGGACTACGGCGGCAGGCTCACTGGCCTACTCACTGCAAAGAGGGCGATCGAACACACTCAGTCCTGTTCTCGGATTAAATTTCGTCGTAAAAACTGTTTGTTTTTCACCCGCCACAAAGCATTTAATGATGGATGCTAATGTCTAGCATGTGGCGAGGCCGCTCTGATACGTTCCGGATCTGACGCCATCACTCTTGATCCGTTTTTGCCCCGCCACATTCTTACCTGCATAGGGACTTGAAAAGCGGTAACTAAATCCGTGCGATCTCATCAGTGAGACGATCGTTACTGATCAGCTACGTAGTCAGTCAATCGGAGCTTGCCCTGAACCTCATACAGATGACCCTTGTTGTACAGCTGTTCGACGATATCCTCAGCGGCAGGCTGATTCAGATCTTCCTCTTGGGCTAAGACTTCATAGGCATATTCGTAGGTAAGTTCTCCATCGGCTGGAACAGCGCTCGCGAGTGCTTCGAGTGCTTCTTGGGCAAGTGGCGTGAGTGGCGATTCACCATCTGAAACCATTCGTACTATCAAATTCGAATCTCAGACAAGTAAACCCCTCGGACAAGGATAGTTCGCGGCACTATCCAAGATATCGTGACAAGGGAAATGAGCACACGGCGTGGAAGGATGGGTTGGGAATGGCACAGACCCACACCGTCTACTGGATACGCTAACTGCATTCTATTCATAGGACCCAATTAATAAAGTCTTCAGCCAACCGGAGTGGAAGTGAAACTGAATACGCTCGCAAGAATTCATCCTCGCACGCTTCTTATCACTAACGGTGCACTGGATGCGAGCCTAATGGGGCGACCGTGTGTTAGTATACAATACTAACCAGTAATGACTAAAGAACAAGACAGTCCGCTAATGAACTCACACTCCGAGTCATGAAAACTCGCCCGACAAGCGGGACCCGTCGAAGAGACCGACGCCGAAACCATCCGTGTCTGAAAAAACGACGGTCGGCTCCGATGGATCACTCTTGAGAGAAGTTATCCATGAATTTCGGATTGTTTTTCACTTCATCCATGACGAATCGAGAGGACGTTTCGTTAACGCCATCGATGGCAACCATTTGATCGATGACTTCGTTCATCCGATTTCGATCCTGGACACGGGTGAGAACCATGAAGTCGACATCACCCATCGTATAGTATACTTGTTCTACACCCGTAATATCTGCGAGTTTGTTCCCAATATCGGTCGAATATCCTTTCTCGTGGGTGACGGATACCTCGGTGATCGCCACCATATCCAGTTCGAAAGGCGCTGGATTCAAGTCGGCGGTGATACCTTTGATCACGCCACTTTCTTTCATTTTGTTGAGCCGATAATGGACTGCTGATTTCGAAAGATCTAATTCGTCTGATATCACGTCTAAACTAACGTCAAAGTCATCTTCGATAAAAGTAAGCAGTTTCAGATCGACCTCATCGAAATCGTCACTCGCTGAATATCCCTTCGTCATTATGCTAGTTTCACGCCCGAACATATATGTAAAGCACGTTTTTTGGTAAATGCTTCTAATTCACTTGGCATCCACAGAATATTGTTCAACTGTGTTGAGTGGCATCTGATGGAGCGCGACTACGGCACTATTCGTCCAGATTGCCGATGAGCTGTGCAGTCGAAACTGCCATCACTTTGATCGCAGTGAGTATGTCTTCAACGGATACGAATTCGTCCTCGACGTGAGCCTGTTCTAGACGCCCAGGGCCATACACGATGCATTGATCGATGCCTGCGTCGTTGACGACAAAGCGTTGATCGTCGGACCCAGGGGAGATGACGAATTCGGAACTCCCGTAAAACGACTCGATATTCCGTGCAAACGCTTGGCTTATCTGACAGTCTTGGGAAACGCTCGTTGGTTCCGCAAACATGATCTCCTCATAGTCAAGCGAGGCGTCCGTGTTGCCCTCCGTTTTCCGTATCAATTCCCGAATCTCGTTTCGCACATCCGCGACCGATTCGGTTGGAACGAGCATCCGATAGAACGTCGCTGTACAGCGATCTGGGACCACATTCTCGGAGTAGCCTGCGTCCATCATCGTCACCGAGATATCCGCTCGTCGAGATTCGCTCGGCGTGACCGGAAGTTCAGTTGTCCGTTGATGCAGCCTGGTCCGATACTTCTCGATGCGTGTCAAGAAGTCATTCATCGTCGAAATAGCGTTGATCCCATCGTGGGCCATACAGCCGTGTGCCTTTCGTCCTCGTGTCACGACCTTGAACTTCAGTACCCCACGATGACCAAGACAAACCCGGGAGGAGTCGAAACATTCGGTGTAAACACAATAATCGGTGTCATCGAGGTGACCTTCCTGTGCGAGATAGCCAAGGCCAGTAAACCCACCCGTTTCCTCGTCGACCGTCATGCTTTGTGTGACTGACCCTTCCAATTCAGCATTGACGGCCTCCAATACGTCGATCGCAACTAGACTGGCGACGATACCGGATTTCATATCGCTGGCACCGCGTGCATAAATCCGGTCGCCTTCTAGTGTCGGGTCGAACGGGTCTCGGGTCCAATCTTCTCCTGCAGGAACGACATCATAGTGGCCGGTGTAGTGGATGTTCGGCCCATCACCGAACGCTTTCTCACCGAGCACATTGACTCGCTCCAAGTGGGATCGCTCCGGATAGTGATGTTCTACGACATCTTCGGGAACGTCGATCAATTCGACGTCGTATCCCCGTTTCGAAAGCACCCTCTCGAGAAAGATGGCACCGTTTCGATAATTCCTACCTGGGGGATTTTCTGTTCGAATTTCAAGAAGCGAAGAGAGGAGGGAAACGATCTCATCGCGTCGAGTATCGACCTCATCGTAAATAGCTCGCTTCGTCGCCATCAGATATCCCTCCCACCGTCGACCTCGAGGGCGGTTCCCGTTATCATTTCGGCGTCATCGCTCGCGAGGAAGGTAGCCGCCGCGGCGATATCCGTCGGTTCGGCGAGGCGTCCGAGTGGAATCGTCTGTTGCATCTCGGCTACGCTAAGATCTTCGCCCGCAAACTTCGACAACATCGGTGTCTCCGTCGCTACGGGACAGATAGCATTTACACGGATGGATGGTGCGAGTTCATAGGCAAGTTGCTTTGTTAGTGCGACCATCCCGCCTTTCGATGCGACGTATGCCGAAAGTCCGGTTCGTGGTCGAATCGCTGCCGTAGATGCAGTGTTGAGAACAACACCACCGCCGTCGCGAAGATATGGGACAGCGTATTTCACCCCGAGAAAGGCGCTTTTTAGGTTGACGGAGATAATCCGGTCCCATTCCGTCTCGGAGACGTCCTCGATCAGGGTCGCCTGCTGAGGGATGCCTGCATTGTTGTGCAACACATCGAGCGTCTCGAACTCCGCCACCGTTCGCTCGATCATCGTCTTCACGTCGTCTTCGGACGAGACATCGACTTCGAGTGCTAGAGCAGTCCCGTCGTCGCGTTCGATTTTCTCAGCAGTTTGGGTAGCAGCATCGATATCGATATCCGCACACACGACCGCTGCCCCTTTGGACGCGAATCTCTCCGCGATGGCTTGGCCCATCCCGGAACCCGACCCCGTTACTATCACCGTCTTCTCGGAAAAGCTCATGTGATGGTGTATCGTGGCATTTACTATCAAACTTCGGTTTGTCTACCTCAGATTTCGTCTACTATCCTAATTAGTGCTTAATATGCGGATATTGTTCTGCTAAATGATTTATTATTGTATTATTGCCAAAGTACTATCGTTATGGCGAATACAGAGGGAGTATGGTTCAACTAGATATTTCTTTCAAGGAACGATATTCCCTCTTCATCAGTGGGGAACAAGTGCCCCCGTCTACGGACGACTATCTCCCGACATACGACCCTGCGACGGGGAATTCGTTTGCAGAAATCGCGATAGCCGACTCACGAGACGTCGATCAGGCAGTTACAACTGCTCGTACTGCTTTCGAATCGTGGCGAGATGTCTCCCCGGAAAAACGTGGTCGGATCGTTCATCGCATCGGTAGACGGATCCGTGACTCTGCTGACGAGCTAGCGGCAATCGAGTGCAAAGATCAGGGCAAACCGATGTCCCAGGCACGCAGCGATATACGCGGTGCGTGGCGATATTTCGAATACTATTCCGGGGTTGCTGATAAGCTCGAGGGACGAAGTGTTCCGGTTGGGTCGGATCAAGTCGATTATACATTCCGTGAACCGTACGGGGTGAGTGCACAAGTCACGCCATGGAATTTCCCCGGAAACCTGTTTGCTCGGGGTGTCGCACCGGCGTTGGTCGCCGGTAACACGGTCGTCGTCAAACCGGCCCCACAGACGACACTATCGACTCTCAAGCTTGCCGAACTCTGTTCTGAAGCCGGTCTACCAGATGGTGCCGTCAACGTCGTAACCGGAACTGGTGAATCGGCTGGACAACCGCTCGTGTCCCATCCCGATATCGATACGATCACCTTCACAGGGAGCGTCGCGACAGGCCAATCGATCATGCAGCATGCAGCGGACACCGTCACGCCGGTAACACTCGAACTTGGCGGGAAAAATCCAGCAGTAGTCTTCCCCGATGCACCCCTCGACCAGACCGCCGAAAGCATCGCTACTGCCATTTTCACGAACGCTGGGCAGGTCTGTTCAGCAGCCGATCGTCTCCTCGTTCACGAAGATATCCACGATCGATTGGTCGACCGAATCGTATCGATAGTCGATGAGTATGAAATCGGCCCGGGAAATGCCGACCCCGACATGGGTCCACTGGCGTCTGCTGAACACAGGGATCGGGTACTGGAATACATTGCAGTCGGAAAGGAAGCGGGTGCAAAGCCGATAACCGGCGGAAACGTACCCGACAGACCGGGCTACTTTGTCGAACCGACGATCTTCACCGATGTGCAAAACGAGATGCGGATCGCTCAGGAGGAAATATTTGGCCCAGTACTCTCTGTGATCTCCTTTCGTGATGAAAAAGCGGCACTATCGATAGCTAACGATACGAAGTATGGGCTGACAGCAGGGATATTCACGAACGATATTACTCGGGCCCACCGTCTCGCACGGTACCTCGAGGCGGGTAACGTCTACGTGAATAAATGGTTTGGAGATACGACACAGACGCCGTTCGGTGGCTACAAATCCAGCGGCATTGGTCGGGAGAAGGGCTTGGAAGCGCTAGATTCGTATCTTCAAACCAAGAACGTGGCGATCGACATCAGTGCAGATGGGAGCGGGACGCTACCTGGGGCGTGATCCGGAGTAGTGACTCAAGAGCGCACCCAAAGCATACAGCATAATATCTGACTGAAATTCCAATTCTAAAAAATAATTCACAGCATCTGCAATGATGTGGATATAATTCATTTAATCACAAAATTTTTGGAGAGCGAAAAGTACGTGTGTACATGGGCAACACGGAACAAGTAGAAGAACTGACGACCGTAATTGGCGACCTCGTCCGTATCGAGACGGAAAATCCGCCTGGGAACGAAAAAGCGTGTACGGAGTATATCGCCAACTGGTTCGGAGAACGAGGTATCGAGGCCGACGTAATCGATGAACCATATCCTGACCGACCCCAAGTCGGTGTCAAGGTCGGGAGCGGTGGACCGACACTCGTGTTAAACGGTCATATCGACGTCGTACCAGCAGGGGACAGAGATCAATGGACGCACGACCCGTATGCCGGTGATGAAGCGGACGGACGTCTCTATGGTCGTGGTAGCGTCGACATGAAGACCGGCGTTGCGATAGGGATGTTGACGGTAGCTCACTTTGCAGACGATATCGAAGCCGGAGAACTTCCAGGCTCGCTCGTTTTTCACGCTGCGATCGGTGAAGAAACGGCTGAACCGGGGACGAAGACTCTACTCGAGAGCGGGTACGACGGGGATTATGGTGTCGTTCTCGAGCCGACTCGGTTGCGCACTGCAACGAGCGAAAAGGGTCTGGCATGGTACGAAATCGTCGTTACTGGCGACCCATCACACGCGAGTCGACCCGATCAGGGAACGAACGCGATTCGGTATGCAAAACCCGTGTTGGACGCGCTCGATGAGTACGACACTGAGGTAAGAGAGCGAAGTGATCGACTGGTTGGGCAAGCGTATTCGACAGTCACGATGTTCGAAGCAGGAACGAAAGAGAACGTCGTCCCTGAAGAAGCAAAGATAACTATCGACCGTCGCTTTCTACCGGATGAAAGCGTCGAGGAAATCGACTCGGAAATCGATGCACTCGTGGAGGATGTCGAGGACGAACACGATGTTACGATCTCCTGGAACCGGACGCGGACATACGAGTCAGCTGCAATAGACGAGGATAGCGTACTTGCAGCTGTATTCCGGAAACACTCCGCACGGGTTGCAGACGTGTCTCCGGAATCGTGGGGCGTAAACGCGTCTACCGACGTTCGTAACTTCATCAACGATGCCGATACTGAAGCGATCACTTGGGGTCCGGGTGATTTGGCACAGGCACATACGTACGATGAACATGTCGAACTTTCATCCGCAGCGGATGGGCTTACTGCACTTCTCGGCGCAACCGAAGACATCCTCTCGGAAAATCACGCATCGGAATAAAACCGAATCTGACGGACGATGATTTTGAAGATGCTGAGGGATTCTCTAGGAAAATTATACCTATATGTCGGCGTGTTTGAGGACAATATACGATATTCATATATTTATATAATACATTGTACAATGATAACCGATAGATTTACATCCGGAAATAGTATCCTATGTGGTAGAGTCAAACATGACAATGTATGGCATGCCGACAACGATGTTCTTGGTGTTCGTTGCGACGATTTTAGCCGGGAGCCTTGGGGCAATTCATTACACGGTCGTCCACGTTCTGTTAGGGAAACCGGTTAACGAAAACGTCCGGAAGACGACGACAGAACCGCGTGCAACTGATGGAGGCCACAACGATGGCTGACGTCAATCCGTACTATCTCGGTGCGTTCGTGGTGTACTTGCTTATCGTTCTCGCGATCGGTCTCTGGGGATACAGGAAGACCTCCGATGTCATGGATTTCTGGGTGATGGGTCAGAGCATGGGACCGACTCTAGCGACTTGGTCGCTTGTTGCCAACTTCGTGAGCGCGGTTAGCGTAATCGGGTTTATCGGAGCCGTTTATGGCGGCGGCTACTCGCTCATGACTGGTACTATTTTAGGATTGATGCTAGGTGTGAGTGGTCTTTACTTTGTCGTCGGCCGTGTTCGACAGTTAAACCACCTGACGTTGCCGGACATCATCGCGGACTTGACCGGGCGACAAGCGGCACGACCGATCGCAGGAGCAGTGTTGCTCGCAAATGGCTGGCTATACCTCATCATGCAACTCGTCGGTGCCAGTCTCCTCGTCACGACTATCACCGGCGTTCCGTACGAGTATATGGTGTGGGTCATCGGCGTCGTTTTCATCACCTACACCGTCCTCGGAGGTCTAGTGAGCGTGGCATGGACGGACCTTCTTCAAGGGACCATCATGGTCGCGGCCGTTCTGTTCGCGCTCGGGTACATGGTGCTCGATCTGGGTGGGTTCACCGCCATCAATACCGAATTCGCCGCCATGAAATCGGCAAACGTCGCCCCTCTCGGGGCAGGAACATACACGGTTATCGGAGTCGTCGCATCCGTCGTCGCGTTTTTCGGCACGATATTTACGGAGCAGAACATGATCGTGCGTATCGCTGCAACGAAAGACGTCCGGACAGCAAAAATCCACCTCGCAGCTTCCGGTGTCATTCTGTCGGTGTTCTACAGCGCTCTCGTAGTCCTCGGTGGTGCGACGACGGTCGCATTAGGGAACGCCGGACTGTCGATCGATAACGTCGATAACGCGTTCCCGACGCTGATAACCGAGTACGTTCCGACCTCGATCGGAGTCGTCATCATCCTCGCCGTTATGAGCGCGATTTTGTCCACGACGGACACACGGCTTCACTCGACGGGAATCACTACTGCACGTGACATCTACAGCTACTTTCGACCGAACGCGTCGGATGAATCACAGCTCCGCATTTCACGGATCGCGACCGTTCTCTTCGGAATAACTGCGACGGCGGCGGCCGTCAATCCCCCAGACACCATCATCGGTCTTTACAACCTCCGTGCGATCCTTCTGACGAGTGCCTTCCTCATCCCGGTTTATACAGCTCTCTACCTTTCGGGTATCAACGGATTGGCTGTACTCGCCTCGATCGTCGTCGGGACCGTCTTGGGTCTCGCCGCAACTTTCTTCGGCGGCGGGTTTGGTATCCCTGCGACGTTCGTCGGCGTGGGGTCGGCCGCATTGGTGTTACTGGTCGGCTATTATGCCCTTCCAGACCAGGGAAGCGGCCCACCGCGGGAGTACGCCGCTTCCGACGATTAGTGCGTAAAGGAAGAACGACGACGCCATTACCGGGTTTCGTTCGAACTGGATCACCGTACATACGCGGACCGAAGGATGTAACCCCTCGTTGGGAATCGGACCCCGACTGTGTCTCGGAACTGCGTGGAATCCCCGCGGAAGTGATGTCGCGATGGAGGCGTTTTGATGAGCAGCGGCCGCCCGAACTTTTGATGATTCCCTCTCCGCCGCTGATTTCAACGCATCACGATAGCAACCGGGCGATGGGACATCTTCTGAGAATTGACGGAAGACCGCGGAGGATGCGGTGTTATGCGTCAGGCCATCGCTCGATGTAGATCGCCTTATCGGTGTAGAAATGGATCATGTCTTCACCCTGGGCGTGGAGGTCACCGAAGAAGGAATCCTTCCAGCCGCCGAAGTGGAAGAATGCCATCGGAGCGGCCGTCCCGGTGTTCACACCGAGATTGCCAGCGTCGACCGTATGGCGGAACTTTCGAGCATCGCTTCCTCGTTCGGTAAAGAGGCTAGCAGCGTTACCAAACCGACTTCGATTCACGATACCGAGGGCATCCTCGAAATCGTCAGCGCGGATGAGCGCGAGGACAGGTCCGAAGATCTCCTCACGGGCGATGCTCATCTCCGGGTCGGCATCGCCGAAGATCGTCGGTCGAAGGAAATTCCCGGTATCTGGTGTTTCGAGTTCCCGGCCATCCAAGAGGAGGTTTGCGCCGTCCTCAATGCCTTCTCGAATGTATCCTTCGACCCGCTCTTGCTGTTCCGACGTGATGAGTGGCCCCATTTCGGAGTCGTCAGCTAACCCGTTTGCGACGGTCATGTTCGTTGCGGTTTCGACCACTCGATCGGCGAAGTCGTCGTACACCTCGTCGACGACTACAGCGACCGGGTTGGCAAGACACCGTTGGCCGGTGTTCGCGAAAGCGGATCCGATGGTCTGTTCGGCGGCGAAATCGAGGTTTGCCGATTCGGCGACAACGATGTGGTTTTTCGCACCACCCTGCGCTTGAACCCGTTTTCCATTGGCGGCAGCCGTCTCATAGACGTGTTTGGCCACCGGAGTACTTCCGACGAAAGATACCCCTTCGATATCGTCGTGTTTCACCAACGTATTGACCGTCTCCTTGCCCCCGTTCACGAGTTGCAATATCCCGTCGGGGAATCCCGCTTTTTCGACGAGTGCGAACAAGTACTGGGCGGTTAGCGGGTCGCGCTCGCTGGGTTTGAGAATAAACGCGTTACCAGTAGCGACCGCGTAGGGAAGGAACCAGAGCGGAATCATTCCCGGGAAATTGAACGGCGTGATTGCAGTAAACACCCCGAGTGGTTTTCGGACGGCGGTTTCGTCGATCTCAGGGGCTGCGTTTGGAAGGTGACCCGCTTGCATGAGCGACGGAATTCCGCAGGCGACTTCCACGTTTTCGATACCTCGGCGAAGCTCTCCTTTCGCTTCCTGAAACGTTTTTCCGTGCTCTTTGACCAGCAACTCCGCGATTTCGTCTTGATGATCTTCGAGCAATTGCTTCAAACGAAACAGGGGTTGGATACGTTCTTCGACCGGGACCTCCCGCCACTCCTCGAACGCTTCATATCCGGCCTGCACTGCCGCGTCGACATCGGAAGTGGCACTGAAGTTCGCGTGCGCTATCGTCTCTTCCGTCGCAGGATTTACTATCTCTTGACCGTCGGTACCGCTCGGGGCTTGCCATTCTCCATCGATGTAATTCTGTACGGAATCGATGTCGATCGGAACTTCCATCGTCATGAGTCATGTGTGCATTTGTCTCCCCGCCTCATAACGCTTTCTCACCAAATCCAACGTGTAGATAAATATACGGACGTTGTTCTGAATCAAGGTGCATGTGAGGACATTATTCTACTATATCGAAGATTCACCAAAGATTAATCAACTCCTGAAGAGTAGAGAGAATACACCAATGTCCGGTCAAGAAAGTGAACCCGATACTGCACTAAACGAAACCGAACGAATCGACAAAGAGTACGTCTTTGGCACATGGTCGTTTCAAAGTGAAGTGAGTCCGACACAGGTAGTAGACACCGACGGCGTCACCTTCACCGACGCAAGTGGGAACGAATACATCGACTTTTCGGGACAACTCATGTGTTCGAATCTCGGCCATTCTGCCGAACGAGTTACGGACGCTGTCACCGAGCAAATCAACGAAACTGCCTATGTCGCCCCCGGTTTTACTACGGAAGCACGTGCAAAACTCGGAAGGAAATTAGCTGAGGTTACACCTGGAGACCTTTCGAAGACGTTCTTCTCGACGAGTGGTACAGAAGCGGTGGAGGCCGCGATTAAAATCGCGAGATTTTACACTGGAAAACAAAAGATCATCTCCCGATATCGATCCTATCACGGAGCAACCTACGGGTCCATCAGCGTTACAGGAGATCCTCGTCGGCTCGCAGCAGAGCCCGGGATACCGGGGACGATCAAAGCCCCCGATCCGTACGCCTACGGGTCGACGTTGGATCCGATGCAGAGTCTCGAATATATCGAAGAGATGCTGAAATTGGAGGGTGACACGGTTGCAGCAGTATTGGTCGAACCGATCGTTGGTTCGAACGGTATTCTCGTACCACCTGATGAGTATCTCCCCAGACTCAAGGAAATCGCACACGAGCACGGCGCCCTCTTGATTTGTGATGAAGTGATGTCCGGATTCGGCCGAACCGGCGAGTGGTTTGGTTGTGACGTTTTCGACGTCGAGCCCGACATAATGACGATGGCGAAGGGGCTGACCGGGGCGTATCAACCACTCGGTGCCACTATCGTCAACAGCGAAATCGCAGAGCACTTCGAAGACAACATGTTTTGCCACGGGCACACCTATTCCGGTCATCCGGCGACGGTAGCTGCAGGGCTTGCGGCCGTCGAAACCTACCAATCGGAAAGCCTCGTCGATCAGGCGCGAGAGGCGGGGGAGTATCTGGAAACGCGTCTCGATGACCTCGCAGAGGATCATCCCAGCGTGGGCAACACACGAGGCGTGGGACTTTTCCGTGGAATCGAACTGACGAAAAATCCGGAAAAACGCGTCCCGTTCGGCACCCGGGAGGACAAGGTCAGCAAGGGGAGTACGGTCGTCGATGAAGTAGCGAGCAACGCCTACGAAAACGGCGTCTACGTCGCGAACATGATCAACACGCTCATTATCGCACCGCCGCTCACGATCACGGACGCCGAGATCGATGATGCGATCGCTGCACTCGATGGCGCCCTCGCGATATCGGACGATGCGATGGAACAAGGAGTCATGGAGTGATTTCTTCTTCAGTGATCGATGGACATCATCCGAGTTTTGAGATGTAAAACCGTAATATCTCTGCCATTTTGACGATTTATCACACATCTAGTTCACAATGTGTGGAAATATTATTTATCCATACTATTATAAACATAATACTTTTTACTAATGGATGTTATTTCCTATCATGGTAGTTGAAACCATCATTAGCGGTGGAACCGTGGTGACTGCTACGGGGGAAACCGATGCGAGTATCGCGATCGACGATGGGAAAATCGTCGGTATCGGAACGGAAGAAACGTTACCTGAGGCATCCGAAACGATCGATGCATCCGGATTACTCGTTATGCCCGGCGCGATCGATCCACACGTACACATCGACGATATGTTCTCCATCGATAGCTACGAATCCGCGACCGGTGCTGCTGCTGTCGGTGGGACGACGTCCTATATCGACTTTGCATGGCAGGCATGGGACGGTGAGCTGAGTATTTGGGACGAAGATGGGACGCTGTTGGACGGTGTCAGGCGAAAGCAGGAGAAAGGGGAGGATGCGGTGATCGATTACAGTCTTCACGGCGCAATCACGCGGGAGGATCCTGCCGTTTTCGACGAAATCCCCGACGTAATCGATGCTGGTGTGACATCGTTCAAGATGTTCACCGCGTATGAGCACGGCCTTTCGAACGGATTCATGAATAGAGCAATACAGCACATCGCCGAAGAGGATGCCGTCGGTGTGTTTCATACGGAGGACCCGTCGATTTGTGACTCATTGACCGAGCAATTCAAAGAAGAAGGCAAAGGAGACCCCGAATGGTATCCGAAATCACGGCCGGATTATGCGGAAGCCATGGCGGCAGAAGATGCCGCTCGGATGGCACTCGAAGCGGGAATGAAGTACTATGGGATACACACGACGTGCCGGAAAGCAGCCGATATTCTCGAGTACTTCCAAGACGACGGCAGCATGATTCGTGCCGAAACCTGTACCCACTACTGTACACTCGACGATTCGATCTTCGAAGAAATGGGTAACCTGCCGATGATTGCACCGCCGATTCGAAAGCCGGACGACATCGAGGCGATGTTCGAACACCTTCACAACGGCTGTCTGAGCGTCGTTTCGACCGACCACTGTGGATATCGACTCGACCAGAAACAAGTCGAAAACTGGTGGGACAGTGCGTTTGGGGCGAACGCCCTCCAAGTCAGCTTACCGGTGTTTTACGATGAAGCCGTGAATCGCAGGGGTTTCACACCGTCGTTTGTCGTGCAAGTGATGGCCACGAACCCTGCTGACACGTTTGGCATCCCCCAGAAGGGAACGCTGGAAACGGGGGCGGACGCGGATATCGTTCTCATGGATCCGGATGAAACGTATACCATCACGGCCGACGACAACGTAAGCAAAGCCGAATTCTCGATTTACGAAGGGCGAACGGTCACCGGTCGCGTGAAGAAAACCCTCGTCCGAGGTGAAGTCGTCGCGGAAGACGGGGAAGTCGTCGGAGAACCGGGGTATGGGGAGTTCATCGAGCGTGAGGTTCCCGACTGGAATACACGGTAAGCAACCGAAACTCGCTGTAGTCGTTATTCCGAATTGAACTCGGCGAAGACGTCGATAACTTCCTCCACGTTGTCACCCAATGAGTAGAGAACAGGCTCCGTACACCCTGCATCACAGTAATCCTGTACACGACTCACGACGTCCTCTGGGGTCCCCGCAGCGACGACGTTCGTCACTATCTCGTCGTCCACGAGGGCGCTGGCACGTTCGATATCCTCGGCCGTCGCGGGCCAACTTCCCAACTCTGCCTCGACCTGTTCACCGAGGTCGGGGTCGATTCCCGATCCTTTCTTGATGTGGGGTTGCTGTCCGATGTACTGCGTCACGAGCCCGCGGGCCTGATCGATCGCTCGTTGTCGATCCTCGTCCATTGAGACGGCGATCAACTGTGGTCGATCGACATCCTCGATCGAACCTCCCTGCTTTTCGACTCCCTCCTTGAGCTTCTGCATGCCGAGTTCGTTGTGTTCGGGTGGAATGAGATAGTTCATAAACACACCCCCCGCGACCCCATTGCCTACCAGCTCGCCGGTGAGCTTGTGCATCGTCGGGCCCGTCGCACCGATGTATATCGGGACATCCCGTGGCGAAGCGTTCGAACGGACGAGATCAAGTTCGATATCTTCGACGTCGAGCGTTTGACCTTCGTAAGTCACGTTTTCGAGGTCGAACAATTTCCGGACGACAGTACAGTATTCCCACATCCTTCGAAGCGGCTTTTGACGGTCGATGCCGACCTTCGTTGCGAGGGGGTCCCACCATGCACCGATGCCGAGCTTCATCCGCCCCCCGGAGAGTTCGTCAAGCGTCGAAAACGTCTGGGCCATCAACGCCACGTTTCGCGTATAGCAATTCGTCACACCTGGTGCGATATCGATTTCGTCGGTGACCTGTGTATACGCACCCATGACAGTCATCGCATCCCGAACGAGACGCGACTCTCCCTGCCACACGGAGTCCAATCCTTTCGATTCTGCATACTGGGCGTATCGTACTTCGTCGGTGATATCTTTGCGTTCCCAGTTCCAGATGCCGACGCGATCGAATTGTGGATCTCCCATGATTAGTCCTCCATTGCGAGTTCGAGTGCGGCGTTCGCGAACGTGTTTGCCGCCGTGTAGCAGTCGTCCCAGCTCGTATACTCCTCCTCGGAGTGACTCTTTCCATTCTCACTGACGGCAAACACCATCGACGTATCCATGACATCGGCGACGTGTGTGGCATCGTGGCCAGCGCCGCTGAAAATCCGCATCGCGTCGTATCCTAAGTTCTCCGTGGCGCTCTCGACCGCCGAGATATTCCTCTCAGCGAAGTCGACGGACGGTGCACGCATCCGTTCTTCCCACTCCCAGTCGAGTCCTTCCCGTTCCGCTGCCATCTCCGCTTCAGCGAGAACGCGGTCGAAGGCGTCTTCGACGATCTCATCGCTCGGATCACGAAAGCCCCAGGTGAACGTTACTTCACCGGGGATGATGTTGATCGAGTTCGGTTGAACGTCCATGAAACCGGTCGACCCGACGGTTCGCTCCCCGAGCGAGTTCGCTATTCGCCGGATCTGTGTGATCACGTCTGCCGCCCCGATGAGTGCATCGCTGCGGTACTGCATCGGCGTGGGACCCGTGTGGTCGGCTTCACCACGATAGGTAATTGCACCCCAGGTGAACCCGACGATGCCCGTAACGATTCCCACATCGACGTCGTTTTCCTCTAGATACGGTCCCTGTTCGATGTGAAGTTCGAAGTAGCCGTCGTAGTTCTCCGTTGGTGTCGCAGGTTCCTCTCCCTTGTATCCTATTCGCTCCAGTTCGTCCTCGAACCGATTTCCATCTTCGTCCGTTTTGTCGTACTCTTCCGCCAAATCGTGATTACTGGCCCACACACCACTTCCTTGCATCGCCGGTTGATATCGTGACCCTTCCTCGTTCGTCCAGTTGACGATCTCGACTGGATGTTCGGTCTCTATGTCCTCGTCATTGAGGGTGCGAATGAACTCGAGTGCAGCAATGACGCCAAGCGCACCATCGTATATTCCCCCGTATGGTTGTGAGTCGAGGTGAGAACCGAGCAGAATCGTACCCTGTTCGGGGTTCCGACCCTCCCTTCGACCGAACATGTTTCCAAACTCATCGATACGGATGTCGAGTCCCTCGTCGTCCATTTGCTCGTAAAACCAGTCTCGAATTTTTCGGTCGTCGTCCGAAAGGGCCAAACGGTGGAGTCCACCGTTTTCGGTAGCGCCTATTTCGGCTTGTTTTTTCATCGCATTTACAAACCGTTTCCGATTTATCTCGATGAGCATACCAACGATGGCGATGCAAACACTATTAAGTCTTTTCCCAGTAATTGGGCTAATTGTACCAACATTTCCCCAGTATGCTTTACAACGTTCTATTTGGACCCAAATATTTAAATGAGTGTATGGTATGCCATGGTGTATGGTATCTCAAAAACAGGTAGAAAATCCATGACCGAAGACTCACAAAACAAAATCAGCGATACGACGGAACTCGAGGGATTGAGTCCTATTCCGCGGGAAGAACGGACGATGGGCCTCTCCCATTATATCCCTGTCTGGTGGTCTTCGCTAATTATCGTCCAAGCGTTTGCTGTCGCGTTTTTCGCCGTCTACCCTCACGGGAATTTGAATCTCGTTCAAGCAGGTATCGCGATCGGGATCGGGACGATCATCGCAACGATATTTTTCATTCTAAACGGGTTCCCCGGCTACGAAGAAGGGATACCGTTTGCCGTACAGACACGATCCGCCTTTGGCATTCGTGGGGCAGTCATTCCGAACTATCTCAGAATCATTCCAGCCATCGGATGGCTTGGTATCGGTAACTGGATCGGTGCGCTCGCGCTTCAAACGATTACGACGACGTTGTGGGGTTTCGGAAACGTCTGGGTGTACTTCGTGCTGTTCGTTCTGTTGAACGTCGGCCTCGCCCTCAATGGGATAACATCGATCAAGTGGTTCGATTCGATCGCCGCGGGGATTTTAGGGTTGTTACTGTCGTATACTGTGTATCTCGTTCTTACGACACAGCAGATACCGACCGACGTCATCAACCATCCTGGGTCGTGGGGAAGCCAGTTCTACGCGACGATTTCGGCAGCGGTCGGGTTCATAATTACTGGCGCCCTCAACGCCTCGGACCTCAGCCGTCATCTCAAGGAAAAGGGAGGCTCTCGTAACCACGTCCTGGGTCACGTCTTCGGCATTGCACCACCGATGATGTTCATGCTATTGGTAGGATTGGTCTTCGGTGTCTCGACCGGAAATGCGAACCCAATCGAGGCGATAATGATCGTCGCCCCCAACCCTCTCGTCGGTAGTGCGATGTTACTGTTCGTGTTGGGTGCACAGATCTCCACGAATCTCACCCTCAACATTCTCCCGCCCACTCACGTTTTCCAAGATTCACTTGGAATCACGTGGCGGCAAGGAGTCGTTCTCGCGAGTGCGCTTTCGGTCGTCTCCTTCCCTTGGTATCTCTTTTCGAGCAACATATTTTATACGTTCATCAACGCTTACTCCGTTTTCCTTGGTCCGGCGCTTGGAATCCTGATCGCGGACTACTGGATCATCAGAAAACGTGATACCGATATCACCTCGCTCTACACGGTCGATACGAGCTCAAAGTTTTGGTTCGTCCGTGGCTTCTCGATGTCGGCACTCGTAAGCCTCCTGTTGGGAGCAGTCGTAAGTGTTCCATTCCTCGACATCTCGTGGATGGTAGGATTGCCGATCGGATTTGTCTGCTATTACGGCTTGAAACGATTCGAATTCGACCAACTTCTCGCCGATACCGTCGCAGACGCTGACCAGCGTTCAATGAAGAGTAGTAACGATTGACTTGAGGGAGCAGCTCTACGGTAATTGCAGAGTCGGTTTCCGATACGTATCGTGGCGTCGAGTATGTCGTGGTCAATTCTTCATGCCGGTTTGGGTGCTTGAGAACATCCCGTGACAAGATCGGCTCGTGACACTATCGGGCGGACGGTAATTGGGAAATGAGCACACGGTGTGGAAGAATGGGCTTGGAATGAACACTTTGGTCCACACCGTCTACTTCGCTGACTGCATTCTATTCGTAGAACCCGATGGATAAAGTCTTCAGCCAACCGGAGCGGAAGTGAAACTAAACGCACGCGGGAAAAGTCAACATTCGAACCTTTTCACTCGCAGTTCTCACCAGGAACACGACTGTCCACGTGAACACTAATGAGTTAGTATATCATACTACTCCCCAATGACAAACAAAATCAAACGCTCCGGCGATGGGCTTGCCCTCCAAGTTACGAAGCCTGCACGAGCAGCCGGACTCGTCGAAGAAACCGACGACCAAACCACCCGACTTGCGGATATTCGTGTTTTCGCGTTTGACGGCCTTCTCCTCGTCATCGATCTCGACCACATTACAGATGAGAACATCGTCGAACTCGCAACTACCGCGGCTCTTGACACTGTCTCTATCTATCGAGTCACAGGCTCCTCACTCCAAATCGCGGGGAACGGGTATCAGGTCCAACTGCCGGGTGCTACGGACGCTGGATTTCACGTCGGTGATCAAGCCCCATGTTCGCCCGCTCCGAATCTGCTCGTGATTGCAGCGGCGGGATCCGAACGAGTGGCAGCGAATATAGTGACGATCCGGCGGGAACAACTGTGAATTCGGTAGTCGTCGATTAGTATACTATTCTAACCCACGACCGGATGGAACTGATTCTAGAACGTTGGCCTGCCTGAAGGTGACATCCTCACACCGCAGTGTGTCAAATGTCTCTGTGAACAAAGAACGAATCACTTCAGTACATCGCCAGAAGGTGCCCTTTGCCTCTAGCCATCGTTCGAGATGACAGGACGTGAATAAATATAACCTTTTTCGACGGAGTTGTCCAGAATTTCTCGAGCTTCCACCGAGACGTCGGACACGGTGAGGAGTTCGACGGAGAAGACATCGACTCGGGTTGTCTGTCGGCGAAACTCATTTTCGGATATGATATAGCATAATATGGTGTATGGTTGGCTGTAAGTAAGCACATGGCTTCCTGAACTCGGCAGTTAGTATACAATACTAACGGCTCGTCTACTTCTTAATAACAGGATTCAGCATGCACGACCGGGCTAAAGGATGATGGTTTACGCCAGATTGCCGTTATTGGCCGTCAGTGCGGGGATCTACCGAAACTACAGTTCACTGTCCGGGATGACGACGACCTTCCCGAAGCCCTCACGCTCTTCGATGATTTCGTGAGCCCGCTCGATGTCACTCATCGGCAGTGTCTCGCGGATGCGAGGTTCGAACGCGCCTTCCCAGACGAGATCGAGCACATCGTCGACTTCGCCAGGGGTTCCCATCGTCGAGCCGTAAATCTCCAACTGGTTCCAGAAGATGCTGTTGATATCCGTCTCGGGGTCGCGGCCAGTCGTGGCACCACACGTGACGATGCGTCCGCCCTTCGCAAGGCTGTCCAACGAGTCATTCCAGGTCGCTTTGCCGATGTGGTCTACAACCACGTCGACGCCGCGGTCGTCGGTCGCATCGGCAATGGCGTCGGCGAAGTTCTCCTCGTCATAGTTGATAGTGTGGTCAGCGCCGATGTCGGCGGCGTACTCCAATTTCTCCTCGGTGCTGGCGGTCGCGTATACCTCTGCACCGATATAGTCGGCAATTTGGACAGCGGCGTGTCCAACCCCCCCGCTAGCGCCGAGCACCAGGATCGACTCGCCGGGCTGGAGATCCGCGCGGGTGATGAGCATTCGCCAAGCCGTTTGGAAGACTAGCGGTGCCGCGGCCGCTGTTTCCCAGTCGACGTCCGCTGGGACGGAAACGAGATTTTCCGATGGTACCGCCGCTTTTTCGCTGTGGACGCCACGGACGTGTTCACCGATAATCTTGTAATCCGTACACATCGTCGGATCACCATCGCGACAAAACTCGCAGTGTCCGCACGATAAACCTGCAGAGACTGCGACTCGGTCACCCGGCTCGAACCGGTCGACGTCTTCACCGACTTCCTCGACGACGCCAGCGGCGTCACTGCCTGGGATGTGTGGCATCTCCAAATCGAGGCGCTCGAGCGCGCCCAGTCCCAGCCGAGTGAAGACGTCGAGGTGGTTTAGCGCACCGGCCTTCACATCGACGAGAACCTCGTCGCGGCCGATTTCAGGGTCGTCGAACTCATCGTATTCGAGAACGTCTTTGCGACCGTGCTCCGAAAACTGGACGGCTTTCATACTAAGCATGAGACCGACCATGGAAAAAATACTGATGGTTCCACGATTGTCTGCCGGTAGATCGACGATCGACGTAAATCCGTCTACGATTTAACCCCGACGATATTGCTGAAGTTCGTATGCGATCCGCGACCGCTTACGTCAGCTCTATGTATAATCTGTATCTAAATACGGTATTCATATTCTGTATATGGAAACCGAACTCAAATTCTGA